>JAXIZX010000373.1:0-8682 GCA_036303765.1 Collinsella sp.
ATATCGGGGTCGCAGGCAAGAGCCATAGCGATCATGACGCGCTGACGCATACCGCCAGAGAACTGGTGAGGATACTCATTGACGCGCTTCTCGGGCTCGGGAATACCAACGAGGTCCAGAAGCTCGGTGGCACGCTTGAGCGCCTCCTGCTTGGAGTAACCACGGTGCAGACGAAGGCCCTCGCCCACCTGCTTGCCGATCTTATAGACCGGGTTCAAGGAGGTCATAGGATCCTGGAAGATCATCGCGATATCGTTACCGCGAATGTGCTGCATCTCTTCCTCAGTCATCTCGAGGATAGAACGACCGCGATAGCGAACGTCGCCGCCCTCAATCTTTCCCGGAGGCATCGAGATGAGGCCCATGATGGTCATGGCGGTCACGGACTTACCAGAGCCGGACTCACCGACGACGCCCAGGGTCTCGCCGCGATCGAGCGTGTAGGAGACACCGTCGACAGCGCGAACGACGCCATCCTCGGTGTGGAAATACATCTTTAGGTCATCGACCTCGAGCAGATGCTGGCCCTCGGGAACCGGCTGGTCCTTCAGGTCCACATAGTTCTTGTTCTTCTTCATCCTTATGCGTCCTTCATCTTGACGTCGAGGGCGTCGCGCAGACCGTCACCCAACAGGGTGAAGGCGAGCACCGTCGAGAGAATTGCCAGACCGGGCATGATCATCATCCACGGAGCAGTCAGAAGATACTGCTGACCGTCCTGAATCATGGAGCCCCACGAAGGCGTAGGCGGAATAACGCCCATGCCGAGGAAGGACAGAGCGGACTCGGTCAGAATGGCGCCACCAATGTTCATGGTTGCGTAGACCACGATAGAGGCGACGGAGTTCGGGAAGATGTGACGCACGACGATACGAGCATCGGATGCACCCATCGCGCGCGCAGCGTCAACATAGTCGTTTTCCTTGACCGTCAAGATTGCAGAGCGGAAGACGCGCGCAATCGAAGGCCAGCCGAGAATACCGATGGCGATAAAGACGTTCTGAAGACCACGGCCGATAACGGCGATCATGGCGACAACGAACAGCACGTACGGGAACGCCAGGAAGATGTCCGCACAGCGCATGATGATCGTATCCCAGATGCCGCCGTAGAAACCCGCCAGAGCACCCATGACCAGACCGATCAGCGTGGAGATGGCGGTGGCCATAATGCCGACGGACAGCGAAACACGTGCTCCGTAGATAACGCGGACGAGAATGTCACGACCTAGGGCGTCGGTGCCAAACGGGTGCTCGGCACACGGAGCCAGCAGCGACGTCTCGGCCATGGTGGTCGAGTCGGAAGCCGTCGGCGAACCGAGCCAGGGCTTAGCCCACAGATCTGCGGTCAGGGCAACCACAACGACGATGATGATCCAGCAGACACCGATAACGGCGAGCTTGTTCTTACGAAGACGCTTAAAAGCGTCGCCCCACAGCGTGCGGGACTTGGCGGGAGCAGATGCGGCCTTGGTGGCGGTAGCCTGCTCCTGAGACTGAGAATCAGTTTCCTGCATGAGACGTACCTCCCTTAGGCCTTATCCGACGGACCGCCAAGGCGGATGCGCGGGTCGAGGAATGCATAGCTAATGTCGACGAGCAGGTTAATCACCATGACGACGACAACGATGAGCGTAACGCCGCCCATAACGATGGGCCAGTCACGCATGCTAATGGCGCGATAGACCTCATAGCCGATACCGGGCCAGTTAAAGACCGTCTCGGTCAGGATGGCGCCCGAAAGCATGCCACCAAAGTCGACACCAATATAGGTAACGACGGGGATGAGTGCATTCTTAAGCGCATGCTTGACGATGATCGCGCGATTGGAGAGACCCTTCGCCTTTGCCGTACGGATGTAATCCTGGTTCATGACGTCAAGCAGCTGCGAGCGCATAATGCGCGCAGCATAAGCGGTCGAAACCGAAGCCAGCGTAATGGTCGGAAGCACATAGTGCATCCAATCCTGATACTGAGAGCTGGAACCGCCGGCACCCGAAATCGGCATGGAGAATGCACCGCCCGTGGCGTCCTTGAGAATGACGCCAAAGAACAGCTGCAGCAACATACCGAGCCAGAAAGCCGGGACGGCAACGAGAATCGACGTGGTGAGCGTTACCAAAATATCCCAGAAGGAATAACGCTTAACCGCCGAAATGATACCCGCACCGATACCCATGATTGCCTCGAGCACGATGGCGCACGCGGCAAGTTTGACCGTATACGGATACTTCTGGGCAAAGATTTCCGTAACCGGCAGCTTGCGCTGATACGAATTGCCCAGATCGCCATGAAGCAGGCCGTTCATGTAATACAAGTAACGGTCCACGAGCGACGTTTGAACGGGGTCGCCGTTCTCATCAAGGATCGCGTTGCCGTCCTCGTCCGACTGGACCAGGTGATAGCGGACGCGAAGCTGAAGCTCCACCTCGGGGGACAGAGCCTTGTCTCCACCGATCAGCTTGATCGGATCTCCCGGCACGATATTCTGGAGGGCGAACAGAATCAGCGTAACGCCCAAAAACACCGGGATGAACTGAAGCACACGTTTAACGATGTACTTACCCATACCACTCCCCTATCTAGGGATTAACCTAAATGGGATGCCGATCGCCAGACCGGCATCCCAAAATTACCATCAGCCAGTTTACCCCAGGTTAGGGAGAACTGTATGTTTCCCATGAGGTCTACGTAAATACTTGACCCTCACGGAAGCTGCAAACTCTTAGGCGAGCTCAGCGGTACCCAGCTCGGCATGCTTCTGCGGATCGACATAGAGGTGCTTGATGCGATCGGAGCCGACGATGGTGTGCGTGTAGAACATAATCGGGATGACCGGGCAGTCGGCAGCGACCATTGCGTCGGCCTCCTGCATCTTAGCGACGCGCTCCTCGTCGTCAACAATAGTACGAGCCTCGTCGACCTTGGCGTCGAACTCGGGGTTGTTGTAACCAGAGCGGTTATCGCCACCGAGGGAGTCGGAGTGGAACAGCGGATACAGGAAGTTGTCCATGATCGGGTAGTCGGCAATCCAACCCAGACGACCGAACTGATAGTTAAAGTTCTGATACTGCTCGAGCAGGGCAGACCACTCAGGGGTATCGGAGACAGCGGTAACGCCAACCTTGGCGAGGTCGCCGATGATGGACTCCATGATCTCCTTGTGACCGCCGTCCTGGTTGTAGGAAAGGGTCACGCTAATGCCACGATCCCCGTTAGCGCCAGCGGGAGCAACCTTGTCGAGGTACTCGTTAGCCTTGTCGACATCGTAGGCGCAGAACTCCCATGCGCCCTCCTTGTAGCCATCGATACCCGGAGGAACAATGCCGTCGGCAGGGGTACGGGTACCCTTGAAGATGGTCTTGCAGATGGCCTCACGGTTGATGGCCAGGGAGATGCCCCTACGCAGGTCGGCGTTGTTGAACGGCTCGGCCGTGGTGTTGCAGGTCAGATAGTACGTGGAAGGCTCGGCGCCGAGCAGCATGCGCTCGCCGTCACCCATGGTGTAGCCGTCCTTGGACACGCCGCGATCCTTCTTGGCGGCATCGATCTGAGCGACGGGAACGTCGCAGACATCGAGGTTACCGGCCTGGAACTCTTTGTAAGCAGTCTCCATGTCCTTGATGACCTGGAAGTGGATGCCATCGATCTTGGCCTTGTCGCCATAGTAATCGTCGAACTTCTTGAGGTTGATCTCCTGACCATCCTCCCACTTGCCGTCCATCATGAACGGGCCGTTACCGACCGGTGCAAGATAGAAGCTCTTGGCATCGGACTCGGCGCACTCGGGAACCGGGGCCAGAGCCGGGTGAGAGGCGACGAAGGGGAAGTCGGCGTAAGCGGAAGACAGCTTAACGACGAGGGTCTCATCGTCGGGGCAGGTAACACCGCTGAGCTCGGTGGCGTTACCGGCAAGCAGGTCGTCATAGCCCTCGACCATGGAAAGGTGATAGGAGACCTCGGAAGGGCCGTACTCGGTAGCGATGGCCGACTTGGTGTTGACCAGACGCTCCCAACCGAGCTTGAAGGACTTGGAGGTAACGTCGTCACCGTTGTGGAACTTGGCCTTCTTGATCTTGAAGGTGAACTCGGTGGCGTCGTCGTTGGCCTCGAAGGACTCGCAAGCCAGCGGAACGATCTCGCCCTTCTCGGCGTCATAAGAGGTCAGAGCGTCAAAGAGCTGGTACTCGACCTGAGTGCCCTGGTCCTCCTGGACATTGTAGGGGTCGATGCAGACCGGGTTGTTGATGTAGAAGTTCAGCTTCGAACCGGACTCAGAACCGGAAGCGTCGCCGCCCTTCTTGCCGCATGCGGCAAGAAAAGCCATGGAGCTCGCAGCAAGGGTACCGCCGACAAAGGCGCGACGACCCATAACGGGCTGGTGGAACATAGAATCAGCCATGCCATCCTCCTTATGAGATAGGACAAAGAAATGTTCAGTCGGACACATGTCGAGACAATCCGATCCGAACCATCAAAACGCCGCCCGTTGCTATGGCTGGTTATGCACAACGAACCAACGTTTCGCAATACAGTAGCGCATTTTATGCACGATTTGGGGCTAATTCCGGTCAACGGTCGAGAATTTCTTTAGTTGGGCGAAGTATGTGGGGATATTTTGGCTCTGTTACAAATATGTAAACAAAAAGGGTCCCGCACTTGCGGAACCCTTTTCAAGTATTTATGTGGCTCGTGCTTAGTAGCCGACGATACCCTGCGGGAAGAAGAACATGCACAGGACGACACACACGGCAAAAACGACGGCCATAATTACCGTCAGGCGATCGAGGTTCTGCTCCATGACGCCCGTGGCAGAGCTGGAGTTATACAGCGAGCTAGCGATCATATCCGAAACGCCGGTGCCCTTACCAGAGTGCATCAGGACGAGAATCGTCAGCGCCACGGCAGAGACAGCCCAAACGACAAACAGAAGAATCTGAAACGGACCCATAGATAAGCTCCTTAATAGAACAATTCAAACTCCAGTACTGTACCACAACCCCCAGCACTCCCCCATCAGCCATTTGGTGACGAGGTAGAAATAGCGCAAAAAAGAGGGTTGTCCGGTTGTGGACAACCCCCTTACTAGAAAACGGTATTTGTTTTCTATTAGGCCTCGGTGGCGAGTACGCGACCCGTCATCTCGGCGGAAGGCTCAATACCAGCCATGGTGAGCATAGTCGGAGCGATATCGGAGAGACGGCCGTCCTCGATACCGGTAAGCTGTGCCTTCTCATCAACGATGATGAACGGCACGCGGTTGGTGGTGTGAGCCGTGAACGGATGCTTGGAACCGTCGGAAGCGACGTCAAACATGTGATCGGCGTTGCCGTGGTCGGCGGTGATCAGCGCAAAGCCGCCCTTGGCGAGAATCGCCGGGACAACCTTGGACAGGGCATCGTCAACGGCCTCGACGGCCTTAACGGCAGCGTCGAACACGCCGGTATGGCCAACCATGTCGCAGTTTGCGAAGTTCACGATGTAGAAATCAGCGCGATCCTCGTTGATGGCGGCGACAAGCTTCTCGGTAACCTCAGGAGCGCTCATCTCAGGTTGCAGATCGTAGGTAGCGACCTTGGGGGAAGCGACGAGCACGCGCTCCTCGCCCTCCTTGGGCTCCTCGATGCCGCCGTTGAGGAAGAACGTCACGTGTGCGTACTTCTCGGTCTCGGCGGTGTGCAGCTGCTTCAGGCCATTGGCGGCGATAACGTCGGCCAGAACGTTCTCGGGGAACGTCTTGGGGAAAGCGACCTCAACGTCAAACGTCGGGTCGTACTCGGTCATCGTCACAAAGTGCGAAAGCTTGATCTGCTCGCGCTCAAAGCCGTCGAACTCCTTGTCCGTGAACACGCGGGTCATCTGACGAGCACGGTCGGGACGGAAGTTGAAGAAGATGGCCGCGTCGCCCTCGTGGATGCCCTCGTTGTGGGCAGCGAAGGGCTCGACGAACTCGTCGCCGCGCGGATCCTTCTCATAGTAGGCCTTGATACCGGCAACGGGGTCGGTATCGGCATCGGACGCGTTGACCATGACGTCGTAGGCGCGCTGGATGCGCTCCCAACGATTATCGCGGTCCATGGCCCAATAACGGCCCGAGACGGTGGCAACGCGAGCGTCGCAACCAGTCTCCTCGGAGATCTTAGCCAGGAAGGCGCAGAACTCACTCATGTAACCGGCACCGGACTGCGGGTCAACGTCGCGGCCATCCATGAAGGCGTGGACGCGAACGGTCTTGACACCATGCTCGGCGGCCATCTTGACCAGAGCCTCGACGTGGTTCATGTGAGAATGAACACCGCCGGGGCTCATAAGGCCCATGAGGTGAAGGGTCTTGCCGTCAGCCTTGACGTCGTCCATAGCCTTGACGAAAACCTCGTTCTTGGCGATGGAGCCGTCCTTGATGGCATTGTTGATGCGCGAAAGTTCCTGGAACACGATGCGGCCGGCACCGATGTTGAGGTGACCCACCTCGGAGTTGCCCATCTGGCCATCGGGAAGACCCACGTCCTCGCCCGAAGCGCCGAGCGTGGTGTGGGGGTACTTCTCATACAGGCTATCAAGGAAGGGCGTCTTGGCAGCGGCGACGGCGTTCTCGCCATCGGCCGGAGCAAGGCCGCAACCATCCATGATGATCAGGAGTGCAGGAAGATGACGTTGTGCCATATGTCCTACTCGCCTGCCTTGACGACCATAGAGGCGAAGTCGGCAGCCTTGAGCGAAGCGCCGCCCACGAGGGCGCCGTCAACGTCGGGCTTGGCGACGAGCTCGGCGATGTTGCCGGGCTTGGCGGAACCGCCATACAGCACGCGGATGCCGTTGGCGAGCTCCTCGCCGAACATCTCCTTGAGGGTCTCACGGATAGCGCCGCAGACCTCCTGAGCGTCCTCGGCGGTAGCGGTCTTGCCTGTGCCGATGGCCCAGATGGGCTCGTAGGCGACGACGACCTGCTTGGGGCAGGTGATCTCAAGACCAGCAAGGCCAGCCTTGACCTGGTTCACGACGTGCTCGACATAAGTGCCAGCCTCGCGGACCTCAAGGGACTCGCCGCAGCAGAAGACGGGAACAAGACCGGCGGCAACGAGGGCCTTGGCCTTCTTGTTCTGGTCCTCGTCGGTCTCGTGGAAGTAGTCGCGACGCTCGGAGTGACCGATGATGCAGTAGGTGCAGCCAGCGGACTTGAGCATGTCGCAAGAGGACTCACCGGTGAAGGCACCCTTGGCCTCCCAGTACACGTTCTGCGCACCGAGGGCGATGGGGGCAGCCTGAATACGGTCATGAACCGTGGTGATGTCGATGGTCGGAGGGCAGACGAGCACCTCGACGCCAGCCGGAACCTCGGGCAGAGCCTGAGCCAGCTCGTCGGCGAGCTTGGCAGCCTCGGCGACGTCGTTGTTCATCTTCCAGTTACCAGCGATAAGAAGGGTGCGATTAGGCATCGAGAAGCGCCTCCACTCCGGGCAGGGCCTTACCCTCGACGAGCTCCATGGAAGCGCCACCACCGGTGGAGATCCAGCTCATCTTGTCGGCCAGGTTGAACTTGTTGACAGCTGCGACGGAGTCGCCACCGCCGATGATCGAGGTGCAGTCGGCCTCGGCGACAGCCTCGGCGATAGCCTGAGTGCCGTGAGCGAAGTTGTCGAACTCGAAGACGCCCATGGGGCCATTCCAGAACACGGTCTTGGCGCCCTTGACGGCCTCGGCGTAGAGCTCCTCGGTCTTGGGACCGATGTCCATACCCTCACGATCGTCGGGGATAGCGTCGGAAGCGACAACCTCGGGGACGGCGTCCTCGCCAAAGTGATCGGCAACACGGTTGTCGATGGGGAGCAGGATCTTGACACCCTTCTCCTCGGCCTTCTTGAGCATCTCGCCGGCGCGCTCGACCCAGTCCTCTTCCTTGAGGGACTGACCAACGGACAGGCCCTGAGCCAGGAAGAAGGTGTAGGCCATGCCGCCACCGATGATCAGGGTGTCAGCGGAGTCGATGAGGTGATCGAGAACGCCGATCTTGGAGGAAACCTTGGAACCGCCGACGATGGCGACGAAGGGGCGCTCGGGCTCGGCGAAGATGCCGGTCAGCGTGTCGACCTCCTTCTCGAGCAAGAAGCCGGCGACGGCAGGCAGGTAAGCGGCGGGGCCCACGACGGAACCCTGGGCGCGGTGAGCGGTGCCGAAGGCATCGAGAACGAAGACGTCACCATAGGAAGCGAGCTTCTTGGCGATCTCGGGATCGTTCTTCTTCTCACGCTTGTCAAAACGGACGTTCTCGAGAACGAGGACCTTACCCGGCTCGACGGCGGCGACAGCCTCAGCAGCCTTCTCGCCGTAGGTGTCGGCGACAAAGGCAACGTCGAGACCAGAGAGCTCAGCGAGCTTCTTGGCGACGGGCTCGAGGGACAGCTCGGGCTGGAAGCCGGTGCCCTCGGGACGACCGAGGTGGCTCATGAGGATGACGCGAGCATTGTGCTCAACGAGGTAGTTGATGGTGGGCAGGGCAGCCTTGATACGGGTGGTGTCGCCAACGACGCCATCCTTGATAGGCACGTTAAAGTCAACGCGGACGAGAACGCGCTTTCCGTCGACATCGATGTCGCGGACGGTCTTCTTGGTAAAGGCCATGTTTGCTTCTACCTTTCGTACGTGTCTGCCTCCCATTACGGCAGACGATTTCTTATAAAAAGGG
>JAXIZX010000374.1:0-2896 GCA_036303765.1 Collinsella sp.
GAGGCCGCCGAGCGCATGTACGGCATTATGGACAAGGTGACGCGGGCGTTTTGTTCCGATGCCTCCGTGCGTGCGTGGTTTCGCATGGATCCGGCTTTTGCTGACCTGTGCGCTATGGATGCCGGCTATGATTGCCAAATTCCCCTTGCGCGTGTTGATATCTTTCTTGACGAGGGCACCGGTTCGTATACGTTTTGCGAGCTCAATACCGACGGCAGCGCCGGAATGGTGGTGACCGATGCGGTCTGTCAGGCGGTGCGAATGACGCCTTCCTTTGAGGAGTTTGCATCCGACCACCCAGGCTTTCGGCAGTACGATTTGTGCGGTAGCTGGATAGATGCATTGTTTGAGACCTATGCAGAGTGGGAGCTGGCCCTTCCTCGCCGCGCCGAAGATAGTGCACGATCGGACGACGGGGCCCGCGTTGACGAGGGGCTCTATGCACCGCAATCAAAGATATATCCCGCTTCGGTGGCAATCATCGACTATTCGGAAAGCATCGACTTGGAAGATGCGGCTCATTTTGTCGACCTTATGAGGCGGCGGGGTGTAGTCGCACGCTTTGCGGATGTGCGCGACCTGCGGATCGGCAAAGACGAGAGCGGTGCTAGGCGGCTGTGCGATGCCGTCGGTCCTATTGATTGCGTCTGGCGGCGCGCGGTGACCGGCGAGCTGTGGGATAAGCCGTGCGACGGACGCTCGGCCTTAATTGAGGCTGCCCAAGAAGGGTTCGCATGCGTCGTCGGCGGATTTAGAACGTGGCCGTGTGCGACTAAGACCGTATTTGCATTTCTGTGGTCTCGGGCCGGTCAGTCCTTGTTGAGCCCGGAGGAGCAATCGTTTGTACGGGAGCATGTGCCCTATACCGAGATTTTGGACGAAAGCACCCAGTTGTCGAGATTTGCCGAAAAGGACCGATGGATCGTCAAGCCGTGCGGCGGCTACAACGCGGTTGGCGTTGTTGCTGGTTTGGATGTCACGGAACAGGAATGGTCCCAGGTGCTTGCTCGCGCTGCGGCAGCTGGGGCGATTGTACAGGAGTATGCTCAGCAGTATCAGACTCCCTGCTTGCGCGGAACGCTTGTCGATGGGCCACATCGAGGAGAGGCGCCCAAAGGACTCGTGGATGATCTTGGTTTTGCGCCCGCTTCTAATATGGAAGGCCTGTACCTGTATCGCGGCCGTTTTGCGGGCGTGTACACACGCGTCGGCTTTGCCAACACCATAGGCGAGTGGACGAGCCGCTTGAACGTTGCGAGCTTTTTTGAGGAATAGCCGCTTCTTGGGGAGCCTTCCGTGGTTGCGGCGTTCGACGTGACGGGGAGTTTTTGGCGAAGCCGGTGAGTCCAGTTCTATCTGGCGTTTTTGTTGCGGGGCTGGGCGTACGCTTGAGTCGGAGTCCTCTCCATGCGCTACCATGACAGGCAACGAATTTGACGAACGACCCGCCGAGCTTGCCTCGGCGGGCTTTTGGCGTTGCAATGCCGGAGGAACAGCATGCTCATTCACCGTATAGCCGCGCAGCTCTACACTGCCGAGGCACTGCAGACCGTCGAGGCCGGGCTCGATTCTGGCGAGGACGTGACGCTGGCCGTGTCTCAGTCGGGCCGAACGCTTATGGCCGCCGCCCAGTTTGCGCGTCGTCCGCGCCCCACGGTCTACATCGTGAGTGGCGAGGATGCGGCCGATCGCGCCGCACGTAGTCTGGCCGCCTATGTGGGCCTCGCGCGCGTGTGCCGCTTTCCCGAGCGCAAGGACTACCCTTGGCGCGAGCAGGCGCCCGACGACGCCGTGGTAGCCCAGCGCTGCGAGGCGCTCGGGCGCATCGTGCGCGGCGACAACTGCATCATGGTCGCCTCGGCTCGCGCGCTGCTGCGCTGCGTGCCGCCGGTCGAGAGCCGCTACTGGGAGTCCACTACTTTTGCGGTGGGCGAGGAGATTCCTTTTGACGAGGTGCCGCAGCGTCTGGTGGGCATGGGCTACACCAATGCCGGCGCCGCCGACGCGCCCGGCCTGTTCCGTGTGCACGGCGACACCGTCGAGGTGTTTCCCGCGCAGGAAAAGGCGCCCGTGCGCATTGAATTTTTTGGCGACGAGATCGACCGCATCCGCCGCATGGTGAGCTCCACGGGCCAGACCATCGGCAACGAGGACAGCATCGAGATCTTCCCCTGTCGCGAGCTCGCACTCACCGACGACGCCGTCCACAACATGCATGTGGCGCTCTACCGCGCCAGCCAGGACGACAGCAAGTTGGCGGCGCTGCTCGAGATGGTGGATGCGCGCATCGTCACGCCTGAGCTCGACCGCTTTTTGCCGGTGATGTACGGCCAGACCGTGAGCCCGCTGTCGCATGTGAGCGGCAAGGCGCTCGTGGTGCTGTCCGAGCCGCGCTCGCTGTTCGACGATTGCCTGCGCGCCTACGAGGATATCGAGGCGCGTGCCGGCGAGGCGGGGATTGACCGACTGGATGGCCTGTATGTACGCGCCCAGCAGCTCGACTTTGGTTCCCAGCAACGCCTGAACTATGTGAGCCTCATCCGTGCCGGCGGTGCGGTGACGGCCGAGCTCAAGATTGAGCAGCCTGCCATCGCAGGCTCGGACAACCGTTTTATGACGCGCATCCAGGAGGTCGTGGGCAAGCGCTATGCCTGTGTGTTTGCCATCCCCGACCGCGGTGCGCGCGAGTCGATGGAGCTCACCTTTGGCGACGAGGGCATTACCTTTGAGGAATCGCTGACTGCGGCGCCCGAAAATGCCGGCGTTATCGGCGAGCGCGTACGCGTGGCAGCGGCGGATTCCGCCGACCGTGCCGCACGCCAGGAGGCCCATGCTTCCATTCGCGAGCGTAAGGCCGACGCGCTCAACGCCCGCTCGCTCGAGGCGGGCGCCGAGC
>JAXIZX010000375.1:0-5998 GCA_036303765.1 Collinsella sp.
GCGTGGAAACAAGCGTCGCCGCAGCCGGACACGAATCGTGCCTGCGAGAGCGCATAAGCCATAAACTCAACCGTACGGTACGCCTTGCCGCGCGACAGGCATGCCTCAAACAGCGGACGGCTATACATCACGCCAGAGGTCTGAGCGACTAGGCCGCCCAAAATCAACTGGGGCAGCCCAGTCACCATAGAAGACCCGTCTTCTATGGCAATAGAGGCAGCATCCAAGACGCGCGAATGGCGTTCTCGATGTGCATCATAGCGGTCGAGCGACACCGTGGGGAACACTATGTCTGCCGCAGTATCGCACGCGATATCGACCATCTTGGAAAGGGACTGCGGAGCAAACCACTCATCGGCGTTCATAGCGATGATTTGAGAGCCGCGCGAGACAGCAAAACCGGCACGAAGGCAAGCGCCGCGCTTCGCGTCCTCGACGTCAATCAAATCAATATGGATGTCCCTGTCGGCAGCAACTTGAAGCGAATGGCGCACACCGGGCGCAGCATCGCGGCAAACAACGACAATCTGCAAATCGTAGAGGTCTTGGTTCTGGATACTCTCGAGCGCACGCATCGCATAGCTGGGCGAACCTTCTACCACAAGGATCACCGAAAGTCGCGGATGCGAGCCACGTCGAACCAAGTTATCCGTCCTCTCGACAGCAATGAATCAAACCGTGGTTCATGGTACACCCCGGCAATAAAAGCAATGAGACACCGGTTGTATTGCACGCCAAGAACAGATGTTGCACACGCGCAGCCCACAGATAATGGGTGTCGACGCACGACGCGTCGAGCCCTCCCCTAGTCGAGCACGACGAGCTCGGCGGGATCGTAATCCACGCCCATAAACGTAAGGCCGCAGGCAGGAGCCGTGGGGCCCGCAGCGGTACGGTCGCAAGCATCGATGACCTCGCGCATCCACTCGGGTTCACGGCGATGCATGCCAATCGCGACAAGCGTGCCAACGATCGTACGGACCATCGAATGCAGAAACGCATTGCCCTCGATGGTAAACGTCAGGATGTCCTCGCCAAACGCAACCTCATGGCCAAACTCGGCGCGCATTACGCAGCGGTGCGTAGGTTTGCCCACGGCAGAAGCAACCTTACAAAAGCTTTTAAAGTCCTGCTCGCCCAGCAGCGCGGGGCAGGCAGCAGACATAGCCTCAACATCCAAGGGATAGCGATGCCACCACACCGCACCGCGGGACAGCACGGGGCGCGCATCTCGATCGGCAATACGGTACGTATACGTACGGGAACGTGCGTCAAAACGTGCAGAAAAGCCTTTACGGGCCTTGTAGACCTCGTTGATGGCGATATCTTTGGGCAGCAGGGCATCCATAGCCCGCAGCCACCTACGGCGCGTTAGGGCGAGCTCAGCGTCCGTTACGGGCACGCTGATGTACTGAGCCACGGCATGCACGCCGGCATCGGTGCGACCCGCGCACGTCAGATCGATCGGACGGCGAAGCAGCGTCTCGATGGCTCGACGCAGCTCACCCGCAACCGTCGTCTGTCCCGGCTGCTCGGCAAAGCCGCTATAGGACGAGCCATCGTATGCCACGCGGAAAACGAGCGTGGCATCGAGCTCTGGAATCGAATTGAAATCAGACGGCGCGGTCATGGGCGCTCCCAACAAACAGGCAATGGCATTTCGACAAAAAAAGAGGGGTACGCGAACGTACCCCTCGAATATAGCCTATGCAGACGGATTGTCTACTCAGCGGTCTCCTCAGCAGGAGCCTCCTCGGCAGCCTCGACCTTCTTGGGAGCAGCGGCCTTCTTGGGGGCCGGAGCAGCCTTCTTGGCCTTAGGCGTGCAAGGCTCGGTGACGAGCTCCATGATAACGATGGGAGCGTTGTCGCCCTTGCGGTTACCGAGCTTCATGATGCGGGTATAACCGCCGTTGCGATCCTGCCACATACCCTGGGCAGCCTTGTCGAAGATCTCGGCAACGAGCTGCTTATCGCCGAGCTTGGCGATAGCCAGACGACGAGAGTGCAGGTCGCCCTTCTTGGCCCAAGTGATGATCGGATCGACGACCGAACGCAGCGCCTTAGCGCGGGTCTCGGTGGTCTTGATGCGGTCGTTCTCGAAGAGGGCCTTAGCAAGGCTCTTCTTCATGGCCTTGGTGTGGCTCGCATCGGTGCCGAGCTTCAGGCCCTTCTTAACGTTGTGACGCATGGTCTAGTTTCTCCTCAAATATGCGAAGCATTAAGCCTTCAGGCTCAGGCCCATGGACTCAAGCTTGTCCTTCACTTCCTCGATCGACTTAACACCGAAGTTACGGATGTTGAGCAGATCGTTCTCCGAGAACTCAACGAGCTGACGGACCGAGTGAATGCTGGCGCGCTTAAGGCAGTTGTAGGAACGGACGGAAAGGTCCAGATCCTCGATCTGCTTGTCCAGCTCGGCGTTGTCGTTGGTGACCTCGGGAGCGAAGATCGAAGCCTCCTCCTCGACCTCGGGGGTCTCGGCAAGGTTCATGAAGGCGGCCATATGCTGGTTGATGATATTGGCAGCCTGGACCACGGCGTCGCGCGGGGCGATGGAGCCGTTGGTCTCGATCTCGAGGACAAGGCGGTCGTAGTCGGTGTGCTGACCGACACGGCAAGCCTCAACGAGCTTGGCGCAACGGGAAACCGGCGAGTACAGCGAGTCGACGTGGATCACACCGATGGGATCGTTGTCGCGCTTGTTGGCCTCGCCAGAAACATAGCCGCGGCCATAGCCGATGCGCATGCTCATGGTGAGATGGCCACCCTCGGTGAGCGTAGCAATGTGCTGCTCGGGGTTGACCAGCTCAAACTCGGACGGAATAAAGAAGTCCGCACCGGTGACCTCGCAGGGGCCGTCAACCGAGATGGTGGCGGTCGCCTCGTCGGTCGTGCCGAGAGCCCTGAAGACAAGACCCTTGACATTCAGGACGATGTCGGTGACATCCTCGACCATGTTAGGGATGGTCATGAACTCGTGCTGCGCACCATCGATCTGAATAGCCTCGACGGCGGCACCCTCGAGCGAGGACAGAAGAACGCGACGAAGGGAGTTACCCAGCGTATCGCCGTAACCACGCTCGAGCGGCTCGACGGAGACACGAGCAGACGTCTCGTTGATCTCTTCGACCTGAACCTGAGGCCTAATGAATTCTGACATGTATTACCTCCAGCCTCAGCAGCCCGGATGGACTACTTAGAGTAGAGCTCGACGATGAGCTGCTCGTTGATATCACCGCTGATCTGCTCACGCGTCGGCAGAGCGAGCACGTTACCAGACAGCTTCTCGATATCGACCTCGAGCCAGCCAGGGACCTCAAAGCGCTCAGAGGAAATCAGAGCCTCCTTGATGGGGAGGAGGTCACGGAACTTCTCGCCGACAGCGACGACGTCGCCGGCCTTGACGCGGTAGGACGGGATATCCACGCGCTTGCCGTTCACGGTGAAGTGACCGTGACGGACGGACTGACGAGCCTCTTTGCGGGTGCGGGCGAAGCCAAGACGGAAGACGACGTTGTCGAGGCGAGACTCAAGGATAATCATGAGGTTCTCACCGGTGACGCCGTTCATCTTGCGGGCCTTGTTGAAGTAGCCGTGGAACTGCTTCTCCAGAACGCCATAGATGAACTTGACCTTCTGCTTCTCGCGCAGCTGCATGCCGTACTCAGATTCCTTGCGACGGCGCTTGGGCTGACGGATAGATTCCTTCTTGCTGCTGTAACCGAGCTCAGCGGGATCGATCCCGAGCTGACGGCAGCGCTTAAGAACAGGAGTCCTGTCGATTGCCATATTGATACGATCCTTTCAGTTACACGCGGCGACGCTTCTTGGGGCGGCAGCCGTTGTGCGGAATGGGGGTCTTGTCCTGGATGCTCGAGACCTCGAGGCCAGCAGCCTGGAGGGAGCGGATGGCGGTCTCACGACCGGAGCCGGGGCCCTTGACGAAGACGGAAACCTTCTTCATACCGTGCTCCATGGCCTGCTTGGCAGCAGCCTCGGCAGCCATCTGGGCAGCGAACGGCGTGGACTTACGGGAGCCCTTGAAGCCCACCTGGCCAGCCGACTTCCAGGAAATGACGTTGCCCTGGGGATCGGTGATCGAAACGATCGTGTTGTTGAACGTAGAACGAATGTGAGCCTGGCCCACGGAAATGTTCTTACGGTCCGCGCGCTTCAGACGGGCAGCGCGTACGTTCTTCTTAGCAGTAGCCATCTATCTAGCGCTCCTTATTTCTTCTTCTTAGCACCGATCTGACGCTTCGGGCCCTTGCGGGTACGAGCGTTAGTGTGGGTGCGCTGGCCGCGGACCGGGAGGCCCTTGCGGTGACGAAGGCCGCGGTTGCAGCCGATGTCCATAAGGCGCTTGACGTTCTGGTTGCGCTCACGGCGGAGGTCGCCCTCAACCATGATCTGGTTCTTATCGATATAATCGCGGATGGCGTTAACCTCATCCTCGGTGAGGTCCTTAACGCGCGTATCCACGTTAACGTTGCACTCGACGCAAATCTTCGTCGCAGTGGTGCGGCCGATGCCGTAAATGTAGGTCAGACCGATCTCAACGCGCTTCTCACGCGGGAGGTCGACACCATTAATACGGGCCAACGTAGTCTCCTCTCTTAACCCTGACGCTGCTTATGACGGGGGTTCTCGCAAATGACGAGGACCTTGCCATGGCGCCTAATGATTTTGCACTTATCGCACATCTTCTTGACCGAAGGACGTACCTTCATCGTTCTTCCTTTCGGTAGCGCTCAAACTACTTCCCTACTATCTACTCGCCCAGCCGCAGGCGTTTAAAACTATGGCTGGTCTTCACACACAATCCGACCGTAGGTTGAGCTAAGCCTGCAGTCGGAAATGGAGTGCGTGTATGCGTGCCGCTATTTGTAGCGATAGGTGATGCGGCCGCGGGTCAGGTCGTACGGGGAAAGCTCCACGACAACCCTGTCACCGGGGAGAATACGGATGTAATTCATTCGGATCTTGCCAGAAATGTTGCACAGAACCGAATGACCGTTCTCGAGCTCGACCTTAAACATGGCGTTGGGCAACGGTTCCTTTACCGTACCCTCGAGCTCAATTGCGTCTTCCTTCTTCACAAGCAATCATCTTTCTCTAGAAAACGACAGCGATTGAGTATTCTACAACACGTATGCACGCATCGTAATAACTTCGTAATGGCTCCACAACTAAGTGGAACTTGTTACATTTCTCCGCCTTGGAGCGAACACCAAGCACCTTGCGCATCCGTGGTGAGAATCACCGGGCCGTCATTGGTAATGGCGACGGTGTTCTCGTAGTGCGCGGCGGGCAGGTGGTCGTTGGTCGTGACGATCCAACCGTCGGAACCCGTGCTCACATGGTTGGAACCCATCGTAACCATCGGCTCAATGGCAATGACCATGCCGGCCTGGAGGCGAACGCCCCTCCCCTTCTTTCCATAGTTAGGAACGTTGGGGTCCTCGTGCATCACGCGGCCAATGCCATGGCCCACATAATCACGAAGCACGCCGTAACCGTGAGACTCGGCGAGGGACTGAACGGCATAACCGACGTCCCCGATATGGTTACCGGGAACAGCCTGCTCGATGGCAGCCTTAAGGCAATCGCGCGTGACCTCGCACAAAGCCTTGGCTTCGGGCGTGGGGGTACCGACGAAAAACGTCCAAGCGTTATCGCCGACCCAACCGTCGACAACGGCTCCCGTATCGATGGAAATGATATCGCCATCGCGCAGGATCATGTCGGGATTGGGAATACCGTGGACCACGGCATCGTTGATCGATGCGCATATGGTCCCCGGGAACCCGCCGTAGCCCTTAAAGGCCGGGGTGCCGCCATGCATGCGGATAATCTGCTCCGCGAGTTGATCGAGCTCAAAGGTGGAAACGCCGGGACGCACCATGGCTCCAACGTGGCGGAGCGCCATCTTAGATAGCGCTCCTGCCTTCTTCATCTGCTCGATTTGCGTTGCAGACTTAATCTTGATCATAGAC
>JAXIZX010000376.1:0-2926 GCA_036303765.1 Collinsella sp.
TTACAAACCCGCAGGAAATGCGAGCGCGAACAACTACCGTTCACCGATTTGTATGTTATTTTTCCTTGCCTTTGTACGACGTTCGCTCTAGCTGTTATGCCAGCTTTAGCAGGGTAAAGTGTCCCAGAGACCCTACAGAAACTGCAGGGCGGCCACGGAATCCCCCGTGGTCGCCCTGTGGCATGGCTAGTTTTTAGCTTTGATTGCCGCTTGGCATTAGGCGGCTGCGGCGGCCTTGTCGGCCGTTGCCTTGCTATCGCCGTTGCCCTGGCCCTCAAAATGCTTGTAGCACCAGCTGGTGACCAGCGGGGTCAAAATAGCCGTAACGATTGCGCAGGCAGCAACCTGTGCCGTAGCCGTCGCGAGCACCGCACCGCCGTACATGGCCCCGTTGACGCTTGCCATGGCAGCAGGCGTGGCCACATTGGCTCCGGCGCAGCTCGAAATGGCCGCACCTGCGACACCCGTACCGCCCGTGAGCTTATCGACCGCGATAACGGGAATTGCAAAGACCACCGAGCAGATCACGCCGAGCAGAATACCGGGGAGACCGCCATTAATGAGCTGGCCAAAGGTCATGGTCGAGCCCATGGCAAAGAAGACGAGCACGATGATGGCGGAAAGTGCCGGTGCCATCATCTTCTTAAAGCTGGGGAACAGGTTACCCAGAATAATGCCGACGACGATCGGCAGAATGGCACCCACGAGCGACCAGCCGATCGGGGCCTGGCCGGCAGCGCCGAGCACGATCATCGTGACCGGAGGGCCGACAACCAGCGTGGTGATGGCGACAGCGCCACGCTCAGCCTCGTTGCCCATGGTACCCATCAGCCCAGCGTACATAGCGTTGTTGGCGCCGGTGCAAGCCGCCAGCATCACCATGGCAGAGATGCCAAACAAGTTGTCGTTGAACACATAAAGGATGAGCAGCGACATGGCAACGACCACGATCTGCTTGACGGCGATGATGATGGCGCCGCGGGCAGCGGCGGCAGGAGCGCTCTTAAACGAAATCGTCGTACCGACGATGAGCAAAAAAGCGCCCACGAGCGGGCCAGCGCCCTGCTGGGTCATGCCAAGCGTAAAGCTGCCGAGCGTTTTGAACAGGTCGGGGAATAGCGTGTTGAGCAGACAGCCCAACAGAAGCGGCACCAAGATATTGGCGCCCGGGATGGAGGACATCTTAAAGAACGGCTCCTTTGCCGCCGGCGCCTCCACCGCAGCCGATTCACTCATATATATCTCCTTTGGATGCATGCGAATCGTAGCCGCATGCGCCTATATCAGAAAGAAGGCGACGGTCCCGAGTCGCAGGAGCCGTCGCCGAATAATCGTCGCGGAGTATTACCCGTCCAGAACGATGCCACCGTCGCAGTCACCGATCTCGCCGTTCACGAAGCTGGCGAGGTCGGAAGCGAAGAACAGCACCATCTGCGCAGGCTCGCTGGCCTGGGCGGCGCGGCCCAGAGGAATACCGTTGATGATACGCTGAGAGTTCTCGTCAGAGAGAATCGAGGTCATATCGGTCAACGTGAGCGACGGGCACACGGCGTTACAGCGGACGCCAAACTTGCCGCCTTCCTTGGCGACTGCCTTGGTCAGGCCGTTGACACCGGCCTTAGAGCTCGCGTAGGCCGCGGTGCCGAGCAGGCCGCCACCGATCTTGCCAGCGACAGAGCTCACGTTGACGATAGTGCCGGCATGGGCCGCCTTAAAGTGCGGGTACACGGCGTTCATCATAGTGAAGGTACCGTTGAGGTTGATGTCGATGGTGCGACGCCACTCGGTGTCATCGATCTCGTCGAACTTCTTGGTGCTGATGACGCCAGCGCAGTTGATCAGGATGTTGGTTTGCGGCAGGTCCGTAAAAATCTGCTCGACGGTCTCGCGCGCCTTGGGTGCATCGGCGACATCGAGCTGATAGAACTTGTTGCCCTCGCCAAGCTCGGCCACCGCGGCCTCGCCCTTAGCAGCGTTCCTTGCGATGAGCGCGACGTGTCCGCCGCCCGCAACGATGCCCTTGGCAATATCGAGGCCAATGCCCTGAGTGCCGCCGGTAACGATCGCGGTTTTGCCCGTGAAGTCAAATGCCATGACTCCAACCCCCTTGATTCAGGTGTCTCCTTGCGGGAAGTTGGAGCATCGCACGTGGCGATAAATGAGTCCCAGTCGTCATGGTGGTGACAACCCCTCGCCTAACCGCGGGCATAATAGTTCTTTGAAACGCTTCAGCGATTGAATTTTTTACTCTTTATGCGCTCTTTATATTGCCCAGCTACCAGGTAGTTTTTGGGACATGCCTAGAGATCTGCCCCTAACTTTGCTGGCACCGACGGTGTACGGAGATCGCCTAAAGGCAGTTTTCTAGGCATGTCCCAAAAATCTTCCGTATAGGGCGCGCGTGCGGGGGTATCATCTTTCACCGAAAATAGTTTCTAGTGTTAGGGGTTTTCGGTGGAAGATACCGATTTCCATGAGCTTGGGCGTCAGCTCTTAACTGAGTTTGGCAGCATGCATCAGCGAATTTCGCGCTTTGCGGACAAAGCTCTCGGCGGCGAAATGGCCGTCATGCGCGCCCTCATGCGCGCCGGCGGCTCGCTCACGCCGAGCGAACTCGCCGATCGTGCCTGGGTCTCGAGCGCCCGCATCGCCAATATCCTGCGCGCCCTCGAGGCCAAGGGCTGGGTCGAGCGCGAGCACTCAAAGACCGACCGTCGTCGCGTACATGTCACGGTGACCGACAAAGGATTCCAGGTTATCGAAATCAAACGTCGGGAATTCGAGGACCGCACCGCGGGCTTCCTCGAGCAGCTTGGCGAAACAGATACCCAAGAGATGGTGCGCCTTCTGAGACGTGCCAACGAAATTATCGACCGCAATCAAGAAAGGAGAGATGCCGAGTGAGGATTCTCAAGCTCTTTAAAAA
>JAXIZX010000377.1:0-2649 GCA_036303765.1 Collinsella sp.
GTCATCTTCCACTTTCCGGCACTGTAGCGCTTATAGAACGCCTCGCGCGCCTTCTGCTGCTGCTTGACCAGCTTGGCGCCCTTCTTTTTGTTGAGGCCGCGCTTCTTGCGCACGATCTCGACGCGGTCCTCAAAGGGCGCAGTCACCAGCACGGCGATGTGGTTGGGGTTGTTGCGCAGCAGATAATCGGACAGACGGCCTTCGATAATGCAGCTCTCGGTCTCACCCAGATCCAAAATCACCTGGCTCATCTTTTGGAACAACTTGTCCGAGTACGAACGCGCATCGTAGCGGTCGGGCAGAAACGCCATGTTCTCCACGGCCAGGCGCTCGTCGTAGGCGGCCATCTTGTCGAGCGACTCGCCCGCGCGCAGCGAAGCACGCACCAGCAGCTCGTTATCGTACAGCGGAATCCCCAGCTCATCGGCGAGGATACGACCAATCTCGTGGCCCTCGGCGCCAAAGTCGCGCGCGATGGTAATGACCACAGGATTCTTCTTGTTCTCCAGATCGCTCATCGCGATTCCTTTCTCTATGTGACAAAGGGGCTGTCCCTTTGCCACATTCTACGCTGCCACCATTCGCCTCTGATATGCGCGAACCAGCAGCGAGATACCAAAGTTGAGCACAAAGTACATCGCAAACACCAGGCCGTAGAGCATAAGCACCTGCGAAAGGTCGATCGCGTGGGCCATCACGACGTTAGCCGTGTACATGAGCTCGGCCACGTTAATGCCCGAAAGATACGAGCTGTCCTTGATGACGGTCGTGCACTGGCTAAACAGCGCCGGAATGATCGTCTTAAACGTCTGCGGCAGAATGATGTAGCGCATGGTGGCAAAGAAGCCAAAGCCCTGGCTCTGCGCTGCCTCAAACTGGCCGCGCGGAATCGAGTTGAGGCCGCCGCGCACAATCTCGGCCATAACAGCGCTGGTAAACAGCGTAAAGGCGATGGTCGAAATCACAATGTCCAAACCCTGCACCGTAAAGTAGATAAACAGGATCCACAGCAGGTTTGGCGTGCAACGGAACAGCTCAATATAGGCGCTCACCAAAATACGGAACGGGCGGGGCGCATAGCTTTTAACGAGCGCCAGCACCGTGCCAAAGATGAGCGAGAAAAAGATCGACAGCGCCGAGATCTCGATCGTCTTAACAAAGCCGCCCCAAATGTAGAGCAGGTTGGTCGCGTTGAAGATTTCCATGCGCTAGGCCTCCTCTACGTTGTCGAGCCCCAGCTCGGCCAAGCTCACGCCGCGCGGACGCTCCTTGGAGCGACGCTCGAGCCACTGCACCAGCATGGCAAGCGGAAAGCAGATAATGAAGTACATAAGGCAGCAGACGATGTATCCCTGCAGGTAACCGTACAGACTCACAAAGTTGTCGGAACGGTACATAAGGTCGCCGCCGGCCACGAGCGCCAGCACCGACGTGTTCTTGACCAGGTTGAGCGCCTGGTTACACAGCGGCGGCAGAATGATCTTGAACGTCTGGGGTAGCACGATGTACCAGTACGCCTGCGCACGGGTGAAGCCCTGGCTCTGGGCCGCCTCCATCTGACCGCGCGGAACCGCCTCGATACCAGTGCGGATGACCTCCGAAATGTAGGCCGCGTGATACAGGCCCACACCCAAGAAGCCCAGCACGAACGGCGCGATGCGCACCGGCTGGTCGGCACCGGTTATGGCCTGCAAAAACTGCGGACCGGCCATGTACATAAAGAGCACCTGCACGGGCAACGGGGTGTTCTGGTAAAACTCCACGTACACGCGGCTTATGGCGCGCAGCACGCGCGAACGGGTGGTAGAGAACACGCCCAGCAGCGTGCCCAGCACCAGCGACAGCAGCAGACCGGCAACGACCACCTGCAGCGTCACGCCAAAGCCCTCCCAGAAGGGCCCCATGTTTTGAAATGTCGTCGACCAGCGGTCGGCGTCAAACAATCCTTCGAGCATTTGATTCCTTCCTTGGACGATGCGCCTATACAAGACCCCAGGTCTTGACCTCTTGGTCGAGCCAGCCATCGGCCAGGCGATCGCAAATCACCTGATCGACCACGGCCGAAAGGTCACAGCCCTTCTTGGTCGCCACGCCGTAGCCCTGCTCGCCAAACTTGACCTCGGGCTGCAGCAGCTCAACGGTCTCGTTCATGTAACCGGCCAGCGTGGAGCGGTCCATGGCAAAGACGTCGATATTGCCAGCGTCGAGCGAACTCTTGATGATGGGGTAGCCGCTAAAGGCCCTAAACTCGGGCTTACAGCTAAAGCCGTTGTCCTTGATCATCTGCTCGATCAGGCTCTGCGTGGTAGCACCCTGGCTCACGCCAATGACCTTGCCGTCCAGGTCCTCAATCGAAGTAAAGCCCGAACGCTTCTTGACCATGAGTCCCACGTAGTCGGTGCGGTATGGCGTCGAGAAATCCCAGCTCTTCTTGCGCTCGTCGGTTATGGTGTAGGTCGC
The DNA here is from genome assembly GCA_036303765.1 of Collinsella sp. GTDB lineage: Bacteria > Actinomycetota > Coriobacteriia > Coriobacteriales > Coriobacteriaceae > Collinsella. The sequence continues at coordinate 2,461 of JAXIZX010000377.1, forward strand.
CGCGACCACGTCGAGTTGGCCGTTGTCGATCAGCGGGCCGCGCGTCTTGGGCGTTACGTCGGTAAACTCGACTAGCTCCTGGGCGCGAGCATCCTTGTAGCTCACACCAAAGACGGCAGCGGCGATCTGGTAGCACAAATCGACTTCCATGCCCTCAAAGCGGCCCTTGGCGGTGTCGTAATAGCCGTA
>JAXIZX010000378.1:0-3100 GCA_036303765.1 Collinsella sp.
ATCAAGGGCACCTTCATCTACGTTACTCACGACCAGACCGAGGCCATGACCCTTGGCGACCGCATCGTGGTCATGAAGGACGGCGTTGTCCAGCAGATCGCCACGCCGCAGGAGGTCTTCAACCATCCCGCGAACATCTTCGTCGCCGGCTTCATCGGCGTGCCGCAGATGAACTTCTTCGATGCCCAGCTGGTGCGCTCGGGCAACGGCTTTACCGTCAAGACCGAGGATATGAACGTGGCGCTCTCCCCCGAGACTTGCGCTCAGCTTGCCCTCAACTGGGACGGCGGCGACGTGAAGGAGATTACGGCCGGCGTGCGTCCCGAGCAGATCCTGCTTGCCGACAAGGGCGAGGAGGGCGCGCTCCAGGGTACCGTCGAGGTGACCGAGCTCATGGGCTCGACCGAGCATGTCCACGTGACCGCTCCCGACGGCCAGTTTGTCCTGATTATTCCCGTCGTCGACCTCGAGGCCAAGGGCGCGCTCAAGGCGGGCGACACCATCTGGTTCAAGTTCGAGAAGAACGCGACCCACCTCTTCGATAAGGTCTCTGGCAAGAACCTTATCTAGGCCCGGTGCATCCGGGCCCTCCCTTTGGGCGACTGCGGTATTGCCATCCTTTTGCCGCGGTCACATATAAGGCTCCCCTCCCGTCCACTGGGCGAGAGGGGAGCCTTTCTTTGTGTTGGGGTTGTCTGTAGGTTTGTTTGTCTCGAACTGTAACAGGTAGAGGGCCAAATTGAGCCTAGATGTTACAGATTAAGACAGCGTCGAGCTGCCTGTCCTTCCGTCTTGATCTGTAACAGGTAGACTCAATTTTGTCGGCTAGATGTTACAGGTCGAGATTTTTGGTCGAGGCAGGCCACGGACAACACAGGGGCACAAAAACGGAGCCGTGTTGCCACGACTCCGTTTCTCAAGAGGATGGGTAAGGGAAGCGAAATTAGTTCAGGTGCCAGATCTCGTCGTTGTACTGGGAGATGGTGCGGTCGGACGAGAAGGTGCCGGCGTTGGCGATATTGATGAGCGTCTTGCGCATCCAGGCGTCCTGGTCCTCGTAGTCGGCCAGCACGCGCTCCTTGGTCTGGATGTACTCCTCAATGTCGAGCAGGGCCATAAACCAGTCCTTGCCCTTAATGTCATCGTGCAGGCGCTGCAGGCGCTCGGCATTGCCGGTCGCCATAAAGGCCGGGTTGGTGATGAAGTCCACCAGCAGTTTAATGCCGGGCTTGCGGTAGAGCATACCGGCGTCATAGGTGCCGTTGGCATAGAGCTGCTCGACCTGTTTGGAAGAGGCACCAAAGGTGTAGATGTTCTCGTCGCCCACGAGCTCGGCAATCTCCACGTTGGCACCGTCGAGCGTGCACAGGGTTAGGGCGCCGTTGAGCATGAACTTCATGTTGGAGGTGCCGCTCGCCTCCTTGGAGGCCAGGCTGATCTGCTCGGAGATGTCAGCGGCGGGGATCACGCGCTCGGCGGCGGTGACGTTGTAGTTCTCGATCATGACAACCTGCAGGTAGGGAGCCACGTCGGGGTCGTTTGCAATCCACTGCGACAGCGTCAAGATCAGATGGATGATGTCCTGCGCGATAGTGTAGGCAGGCGCCGCCTTGCCGCCAAAGATGATGGTGACGGGGTGCTTAGGTCTGTTGCCGTTCTTGATATCGAGGTACTTCCAGATGATGTAGAGCGCGAGCATCTGCTGGCGCTTGTACTCGTGGATGCGCTTGACCTGGACGTCGATGATGGCGTTGGAGGGAATGGTCACACCCTGCTCGAGCGCCATGAACTGGCGCATGATGGTCTTGGCCTCGACCTTGGTGGCGGCCAGGCGCTCAAGAACGTCCTTGTCGTCAGCGAACTTGGCGAGTTTGCTCAGATCGCCGGTGCTGCGCCAGTCGGTGCCGATCACATCGTCGAGCAGGCTGGCGAGCGCGGGGTTGGCCCCATGGATCCAGCGGCGGAAGGTGATGCCGTTGGTCTTGTTGGAGAACTTCTCGGGATAGATCTCGTAGAACGGATGAAGCTCGGTGTCCTCCAGGATCTTGGTATGGAGGGCGGCTACGCCGTTGATGGAGAAGCCAAAGTGGATGTCCATGTGGGCCATGTGGACGGTGTCGTGCTCGTCGATGATGGCAACGCGCGGGTCATCGTGCTCGGCCTTTGCGATCTCATCGAGCTTGACGATAATGTCGGCGATGACAGGGGAGACCTTCTGCAGGCTGGCGAGCGGCCACTTCTCGAGCGCCTCGGCAAGAATCGTGTGGTTAGTGTAGGCGACCATGGAGCGTACGATGGTCACGGCCTCGTCAAACTCGATGCCATGCTCGGTGGTGAGCAAGCGAATGAGCTCGGGAATGACCATGGTGGGGTGCGTGTCGTTGATCTGGACAACGGCGTAATCGGCCAGATCGTGCAGGTTGCTGCCGCGCTCGACGGCCTCGTCGATCAGGAGCTGGGCGGCGTTGCTCACCATGAAGTACTCCTGATAGATGCGAAGTAGGCGGCCCTGCTCGTCGGAATCGTCGGGGTAGAGGAACAAGGTGAGGTTCTTGGCGATCTCGGTCTTGTCGAAGTCGATGGAACTGCCGGGGACCAGGCCGTCGTCGACGCTCGCCAGGTCGAACAGGCGCAGGCGGTTCTTGGTGGGCTGGCCGTAACCGGGCACATCGATGTTGACGAGCTTGGAGGTAACGGCAAAATCGCCGAACTCGACGGTGTAGGAGCGGTCATCGTCGACTAGGATGTCCTGCTCACCGAGCCACTCGTCGGGGACGGCCTTCTGCTGGTTGTCGACAAAGCGCTGACGGAACAGACCGTAGTGATAGTTGAGGCCCACGCCATCGCCGGTCAAGCCCAGCGTGGCGATGGAATCCAGGAAGCATGCGGCCAAGCGGCCCAGGCCGCCGTTGCCGAGTGACGGCTCGACCTCGAATTCCTCGATTTTGTTGAGGTCGTGGCCTGCGGCGGTGAGCTGGTCCTTAACCTCGTCGTAGATGCCGAGGTCGATCATGTTGTTGATGAGCAGCTTGCCGATCAAAAATTCGGCGGAAATGTAATAGAGCTTTTTCTTGCCGTTGTTGAGCGGGCAGGCGGCAGA
>JAXIZX010000379.1:0-15474 GCA_036303765.1 Collinsella sp.
GCCATGGGCTGAACCATGACGCCGGACATCTGGGTGCCCATAAAGTAGCGCAGGTAATGGTTCTCGAGAATATCGTCATTATCGGCGTTGGCGATGAGCAGGTCGTAGCCGTGCTTGCGGGCCTCGTTGTGGGCGCCGCTGGCGATTTGGAGCGAAAAGCCGTGGTCGAGACGGGGGAGCACCAGGCCAAAGGACTTGGTGGCGCCGCCCGCGAGCTGACGGGCGCTTTGGTTGGGCAGGTAGCCAAGGCGATTGATGGTCTCGTTGATGAGCTTGAGGGTCTCGGGGCGTAGCTTTTCGGGGTGGTTGAGCGCGTTGGAGACCGTGCCCAACGAAACCCCGGCCTCGCGCGCGACGTCGCTGATTTTTACCTTTGCCATAGCGGCCCCTTTGATGCGTTTCAAGTACAAGCCAGATTGTAGCATCCCAAACCTACCAAAAAGGGACAGGTTTATTTTGGCAGGTTTATCTGGGGAAACGCCGTTGCCGGCGCGACCACCACGAAGGGGGCAGGTACCTTTGTGGTGGTTTGAACCGGCTGGACGTGTGTGCATCGAGTGGTATCTAAGTTGAGATACCACTTCTGGTATATCAGCTTGCGTTTGCGTGAGTACAATACTCGAACGTTATGCGTCTCAGCGCCCCCTGTGCGTGGACGTTTTGCAGTCAAGCGGACGAAGGGATTTATCCTATGTGCGGAATTGTCGGCTACACCGGCTCTGATATTGCAAAGAACATCCTGGTCACGGGCCTCAAGCGTATGGAGTATCGCGGCTATGACTCCTCGGGCGTCGCGCTCGAGGTGGGCGAGGGCGCCGCGGCGCACCTCGATGTCATCCGCCGCGTGGGCAAGGTCGCGGGCTTGGAGAGCGAGCTTTCCAACATTGACAGCGACGCTACCTGCGGTATCGGCCACACCCGTTGGGCCACCCACGGCAAGCCCTCCGTCGTTAACGCTCACCCCCACACCAGCTGTGACGGTCGTATCGCCATCGTCCACAACGGCATCATCGAGAACTTCGCCGAGCTGCGCGAAGAGCTGGAGGGCCGCGGCCACCACTTTAAGAGCGAGACCGATACCGAGGTCTTCGCGCATCTGATCGAAGAGGCTTATGCCGAGACGCACGACCTGATGGCCTCCGTGCGCGAGGCTTGCACCCACGTGGTCGGTGCCTATGGCCTGGCCGCCGTGTGCGCTGACGAGCCCGGCGTGATCGCCGTGGCCCGCAAGGATTCCCCGATCGTGGTCGGCGCGGGCGAGACCGGCGCCTATGTCGCCTCCGACGTCATCGCGCTCATCGACGCCACCCGCGATGTCGTGGTGCTCGAGGACGGTCAGTTTGCCAAGCTCGCGCCCGCAGGCGTCGAGTACACCGACGAGGCCGGCAACGTTATCGAGCCCAAGGTCACCCACATCGACTGGGACCTGGATATGGCAGAAAAGGGCGGTTATCCCGACTTTATGCTCAAGGAGATTCACGAGCAGCCGCGCGTCGTGCGCGACACGCTGGTTGGTCGTATGACACCGGCCGGCGAGCTCGACATCGACGAGCTGGGCCTTTCGCTCGAGGAACTCAACGACATCGACCGCGTCTACGTGATCGCTTGCGGCACCAGCTATCACGCTGGCCTCATTGCCAAGAATCTCATTGAGGGCTGGGCTCGCATCCCCACCGAGGTGGAGGCGGCCAGCGAGTTCCGCTATCGCAACCCCATCATCACGCCGACGACGCTCGTCGTGGCCGTGTCCCAGTCGGGCGAGACGGCCGACACTCTCGCCGCCATCCGCGATGCGCGCATCAAGGGTGCCAAGGTCTTCGGCATCACCAACGTGGTGGGCAGCCCCGTGGCGCGTGAGAGCGACGGCGTCATCTACACCAAGGCCAACAAGGAGATCGCGGTCGCCTCGACCAAGAGCTTCATCGGCCAGGTCGTGAGCCTTACGCTTTTGGCCCTGCTGCTGGCGCAGGTCAAGTACCGCTTGACCACCAAGCAGGCGCGCATGCTGTTCCGCGAGCTTTCCGATACGGCCGAGCAGATCCAGTGGATTTTGGATACCCAAACCGAGGCCGTTCATGAGGCCGCCCTGCTGTGCAAGGACGCGCAGTCCGCACTGTTTGTGGGTCGCGGCATGGGTGCCGCTATTTCCTACGAGGGCGCGCTCAAGCTCAAAGAGGTCAGCTACCTGCACGCCGAGGCATATGCCGCCGGTGAGATGAAGCACGGCCCCATTGCCCTGATCGACCTGGGCTTCCCTGTCATCGCTGTGGCCACCAAGAGTGCCACCTACGACAAGACCGTGTCGAACCTTATGGAGTGCAAGGCGCGCGGTGCCAAGGTCATCGTCGTTGCCACCGAGGGCGACGATGAGATCAACAAGATTGCCGACTGCATCATCCGCGTGCCGGCAGTCCGCGACGTGTTCAGCCCCATCACGGCGAGTGTCCCGCTGCAGCTGCTCGCCCGCGAGGTCGCCATCCTGCGCGGCTGCGACGTCGACCAGCCCCGCAACCTGGCGAAAAGCGTCACGGTCGAGTAGTTGGTTCCGCCGTTCTAGCGACTAAGGCCCGGCTCCGCATCAAGACGGAGCCGGGCCTTTTTTGCATTTGACCAGATAAAACCTGCCAAAATGAACCTGTCCCTTTTTGGCAGGTTAGCGGAGCTTGCTGGTCTCGAAGTACTCGGGGAACTGGTCCAGAACCTCGGTTTGGTTGCGGAACATCATGTGCAGGTGCTTGCTGACCAAAAAGCTCGCTTCGATGGGGTCGCGACCGGCGATAGCGCGGCGAATCTGCTTGTGCTCGTTCACGATGTCCTGATTGTCGAGAACCTGCGTGGCGGCGCGCAGCCAGCGGAAGCGCTCCAGGTCGGCATTGGTCTCTTCGAGCCACGACCACACGGTGCTGCGACATGCGATGCTAAAAAACATGTGATGCATGAGGTTGTCGCTCAAAAAGAAGCCGATGCGATCCTCTTCGGCCATGGCCTTTTCCTGCAGCACGATGGCGCGGTCGAGCTGCTCGATGCCGGCCGACGTGGCGCGCGCACAGCACTCCACAATCACCTGCTTTTCCAGATGCTCGCGGATGTAACAGGCACTCTCGGCAAGGGTGAGGTTGATGGGTGAGACGTAGGTACCGCTCTGGGGCACGGTGCGCACCAGGCCCTCTTGCGCCAGACGCACCAGTGCCTCGCGCACAGGGGTGCGCCCCATATCCAGGTCGTCGCAAAGTTGCTTGACGCCCAGCTTTTCGCCCGGCTTGTAGTCCAGGTAGACGATTTTGCGTCGAATGGTGTGGTAGGACTGGTCCTGTAGACTCGTTTCCTGCTCGCCGACGTGCATCGATTCTTCCATAGCGCCTCGCAACTGTTCTATCAAACTCATATGTCAGTTGTTAATTATGCCGCGAATCAGCTCTCCGCGGTGGGTAATTCGGCTGTTGCCTGAGAACTAATGCGGCATCTTAGTCTGTGTTTGCGCAAGGCTGCGCTCAATGTTGCCGTATCATAAGCCGTCGCAAACGTGAAATAGAAAGAAGGAATCCCATATGCAACTGGCAAATATCGTACGCGAGCGCTGGAAAGGCGTTTTGTTCTGCCTGATTATCGCCATTCCCGCGACGTTGCTCGGCAAACAAATTGAGGTGGTCGGCGGTCCGGTGTTTGCCATCCTCTTTGGCATGGTCCTGGCGCTCGTCTTTCCCAAGAATCGTCGCGAACAGCTCGCCGCCGGCGTCACCTATACGTCCAAAAAAGTCTTGCAGTACGCGGTTATCCTGCTTGGCTTTGGCATGAACCTCTCCCAAATCCTGTCCAAGGGCGCCCAGTCGCTGCCGATTATCGTGGCGACGATCTCGACCTCGCTTGTCATCGCCTTTGTGCTCTGCCACGTTATGAACGTGCCGGGCAAGATCGCGACGCTTGTAGGTGTGGGTTCGTCGATTTGCGGCGGTTCGGCCATCGCTGCGACCGCGCCCGTCATCGATGCCGACGATCGCGAGATTGCCCAGGCCATTTCGGTCATCTTCCTGTTTAACGTTATCGCGGCGCTCGTGTTTCCAACGCTCGGCGGCATGCTCGGGCTGACCAACGAGGGTTTTGGCCTGTTTGCCGGCACTGCCATCAACGACACCTCGTCCGTAACGGCTGCGGCGAGCGCTTGGGACAGCATGCATCCCGGCGCCAATGTGCTCGAGAGCGCCACGGTTGTCAAGCTCACCAGGACGCTGGCCATTATTCCCATCACGTTGGTCCTCGCATGCTGGCAGATGTATCTGGCGCGCAAGGCTGGCGGCGACGCCAAAAGCACGTTCTCTCTTAAACGCGCGTTTCCCATGTTTGTGCTGTTTTTTGTGCTGGCGAGTGTGATCACTACGGTGCTTCAGCTTCCTGCATCCATTACGGCGCCCATCAAGGAGCTGTCGAAGTTCTTTATTGTGATGGCCATGGCGGCTATTGGTTTTAATACCGATATCGTCGAGCTGGTCAAAAAGGGCGGCAAGCCCATCGCATTGGGCTTTTGCTGCTGGATTGGCATTGCGTGCATGAGTTTGGGAATGCAACACGTACTGGGAATCTGGTAGAGAAGTAGCTTGTTTGCGTGCTGCGTGCTGGTGAGCGCATTCTCACGGTGGAGCGATAGGAGCTCTTGCGGGTATGGCTTGTCCGCAGGTTTATAAGTCCCGAAGAGCTCTTATCGCCCCGCCAGGATGGCGATGCGGGGCAACACCTATACTCGCAGGACGGCGCTTTCTGCCCTATAGTGTTTGGTGAGCAATATCGTTCAATTTTGAAACACTCGGTCGTGCGACCGTCGGCGGCTGCATGTCGCCGCGGACAGGGGCAAATCATGGATAGCGATGCCAAGCTGAACATCTTGACCGATGCCCTGGCTGCTGCCGGGGCATCGGCATTGGCAATCGATGCGCGTGGGGGCGTCGCGATCTCGACCATGAATGACGCGGCGCTTGAGCGGGGTGTGGCGACTTTTGTCGCTGAGCGCCTCGACCGTATAGGAGACGGCGCGCGTCTGGTAATGGGGCGTGAGGGTACGCGCCTGAGCCTGACCGTTCGCCCCACCGACAAAGAGGGCGGGGGGCTTTGGGTCGTTGTGGTCCGCGAGGTGCGCGGCGCCGCGGCGCATGCGGGCATCGAGTGGCTCAACGCCGACGAAGTTGAGGCCCGCTACGAATCGAGCGCGTACGGCATCGTTGAGGGGGCGGCCTCGGTGGCTGCGCCGGTTGCCGAGAGCTACGCGCGCGGTGTGCCCCTTATGCTCGAGGGCGAGCTGGGAGCGGGTCAGGTCGAGATCGCCAAGCGCCTCTATCTGGCTGGCCCTTTTGTCGATCAACCCTTTGTTTCCGTTGCGCTCGATGAGCTCACCGAGCGCGGTTGGCGCCATGTGCTCAAAAGCGCCGAATCGCCGTTGTTCCAAACGGGGCTGACCCTTTGCATTGAGGGCTGGAACGCGGTTGTCCCCCAGCGCCTCCGCGAGCTGGTCTCCACGATGACCGACACCGCGTTGGCGACGCGCTGCCATGTGGTGCTGACAGCGAATGACATGCCGGGCGGCGGCGAAAGTGATCAAGCCGCCTTTGTGACCGAGCGTTTCGCCTGTGCGGTGAGCGTGGCGCCGGCAATCGCCGAGCAGGGAGCCGCGTCGACGAAGGTTGCGCGCTATTTGGAATATCTCGCTGACGCATTTGGGACGGCAGCGCCCACACTGTCTGCCGCGGCGACGAAGACGCTCGATGCTTACCGCTGGCCGCGCAATTATCTGCAGCTCCGCGAGGTCTCGGAACGACTGTATATATTGGTGGGGGCGGGCACGGTGGACCGCGCTGTGGCGGAGGAAGTGCTCGCCCAAGAGGACGTGATTAAGACCGCAACCTTTGGCGCCCCGACGCTCGAAAGTGACCTGTATATCCTGCGACCGCTGGCCGATACCGAGCGAGATATCGCGCATCTGGTTGTAGACCATCTCCACGGCAACCGAACCCGTGCGGCAGAGGTGCTGGGTATAAGCCGTACAACGCTGTGGCGCTTGCTGAAGGACGATGACCGTTGAGCGAGGCGCCCGTGACCGCGCGCGACGCGTGTGCTACAGTCCAAAGCGTTATTGTTTCGATTTGGTTACGGCGTGCGAGGGCATATGGCTGAGACTTCAAAACCGAGCCGCAGAAGGCGGAGTGCCGCGCCGGTCAACCGACGCACAACATCGGTGACGTGGGGTAAACACGCCTCGGGGTTTGATGGCTCGTTCAAGCGCACTAAATACGGCTATCCTTCGGCAAGCACCCGCTTGGCAATGCAGGCAGAGTCCTCGCTGTGGGGCCGCAAACGCGTGGTGGGCTCAAAGCTCAAGCACGACGGCACGCTTGGTTACATCAGCCGCGGGGCGGCTCGCCGCAGCGGGCTCAACCCGGCTGGTTGGCATCGTTATGTGCCGATCGTGGCCGTCGTTGCAGTGATCGTCATCGCACTCGCCGCGCTCGGCTACGCCGGCGGTGGCGCCAACTTGGACGCAGTGTTTAAATCGCCTGAGCTCGCGCATGCAGGCACAGAAGTTGTCGAGGGCGCTCAGACCCAGACGGGCGTCGCACCCCAGCGCGGCATCGTTGCGGCGGCCTCCACCATCGCCGATGCTCAAAAGGACGAAGACAAGCAAGGCGACGACGCCGAAACGACTCACACGAACGAAACGACGACAACGGCGACGTCAATATAAGTTGCGAGCGGGGTAGCTAAAATAGCCCTGTCCCAAATTAGCCACCCCCGCTGACGCTCCCGGGTTACCTTACGTAGATGATGTTGTCGCGGCGGGGTTTGGGCTCGGGAAGCGTATCCTCGGCATAGCCCAGAATGCAGTTACCGACACCGCGCAGGCTGCCGTCGGCGGGCAGGCCCCAGCTGGCCAGCAGCTCCAGACCCTCGGGCGAGTCAAAGACCTCATGCGCGCGGTGAATCCAGCACGAATCGACACCCAGCGCATAGGCAGCATTGAGCAGGTTGCCCATGGCGAGCGAGCCGTCTTCCAGGTGTGTGGGCACGCTGCGGTCAACCAGCACCACCACAACGGTCTTGGCGCCATAGAAGGGGTCGCTGTTGCTGCCCATGACCTGGGCGTTGAACTGTGAGAGACGCTCGACGGTCGCGGGGTCGGTGACGGCGACAAACGTCACCGGCTGGCGGCCCATGCCGCTCGGTGCATATTGGCCGGCTTCGATAATACGTGCAAGCTTTTCGGCCTCGACGGGACGATCGCTGTAGTTGCGGCAGCTGCGGCGGTGAATGAGTGCTTCGATAGTCTCCATGGTGTCTCCTTGCGGTGGCGTTGCAGATGCCCCGTTCATACCCGTCGGGCTCAAACGATAGACGGTCAATTGCCCGGCCAAAAGGATAGATTCCAATTGGGAAAATAGGTTTGCATAAAAGTACCTTCAGAATGTGACAAACCAATGGGATGGTTAAACGTTTTATCCCGTCTACCCTGCGGTTTTTTACCACTTGCCTAAATGACGAACGCATAACCTCTGATAAAGGTTTTACTAAAGGAGTACCAACGTTTATCAATGCGCCGTGGTGGCGCCGGGCCAGGAGGTAACATCATGTTCCAGGCTGGAGATGTCGTCGAGACCGATTTCGAAGGATTTCTGAAGCTGCTGCGTTCCAAGACGCGCGCTTTCGTGTCGATCAACGATCACGAGTACTACATCACGCACACCGATGGCTATTGGCGTGTTCAGGATTGCGAGGCCCTCAACGACAAGGGCCACTTTACTGACTGTTCTGAGTTGGTCAACACGGTCTGCGAGGTCGTCGAGCTGCCGTGGATTGCCGGCAAGAGCCTGCATGACAGCTTCTCGGGCGCTACGGTCTACGAGGCCGTCGCCGCTTAACAGGCAATAAAACCCGATTTTCACGTGACCGCTGGCGCCGCCCCCGCGCCGGCGGTCTTTTTTGTCGATATGTTGTATAGCCTGCGCGCTGCGAACGAAGCCTTTGACGATAGTCAAAACTCGGACTAATCTGAAATCTCAATTAGTCAAAATTCGGACTATCGAATGGCGGGAGAGATGGATTGCGCGGTTACGTCGGTCGATTTTGACCGGATGCTCAACGGGCTCGACCGTATTTATTCAGAGTTCGCGCGTGCCTGCGGCCTTTCGGATTGCGCCTATTGGATGCTCGTCGATATCAGCACGGCGGACGAAGACGTTGCTGTGAGCCGGCTCACGAGCGAATGGTTCTACAGCAAGCAGACCATTAACCCGGCAATTAAAACCCTGACGGCGCGAGGGCTTGCAACGCTGGAATTTGCCGAAGGCAGTCGTAAGAATAAGGTCGTTTGTTTGACCGATGAGGGCCGGCGGTTCGCCGAGCAGTATGCGTTGCCGGCGGTTAAAGCCGAGCAGCGTGCCTTTGGCGCGCTCGAGCCCTGGGAACAGCGTGAGATTATGCGTCTGGTCGGCAAGTTTTCCCACGTGCTCAACGAGGAGTGCGAAGCGTTTAAACAGCAGATGGCCGCCGAGAGCCAAGTGGAAAATCAAGAAGAGGGGGAGACGTGCGACTCTTAATGAGGTTTATGAGGCCGTATCGCGGGCTGATTGCGGTGACACTGTTTGTGCTGCTGATAGATAACGTCGGCACGCTGCTGGTGCCTACGATGTTGGCGAATATGGTCAATACCGGCATCACGACGGGTGATGTCGACTACATCCTGCGCAACGGCCTGTACATGCTTATCGCGACCGGCATGGCCAGCGGTGGCGCGGTGCTGGGCTGTTATCTTTCGGCTCGCCTGGCGGCCAACGTGGCCTGTGACATCCGCAACGCCGTCTACGACAAGTCACTCGAGCTGTCTGCCAGCGACTTTGAGCGCTTTGGCACCGGCTCGATGATCACGCGCTCGCTCAACGACATCAACGTGATCCAGCAGGCGATTCTGCAGACAATTCAGCTGGTGCTGCCGGTGCCGTTTTTGGCCGTGGCGGGCATCATCTTCGCTTGGCATATCGATCCCGCCATGGGCACGCTGCTGGGTGCAGTCGTGGCGATTGTACTGGTGGCGGCGGTCTTTACGGTCGCCAATGCGGCGCCGATTTTTATGCGCCTGCAGAGTTTTATCGACCGTATGAACGTGGTGTTGCGCGAGAACATCGTGGGCGTGCGCGTCATTCGCGCGTTTAACAAGGAGCGCCATGAGGAGCAGCGCCTAGACGAGGTGTTTAGTGATTACGCGGCCAACGCTATCAAGGTCAACCACCTGTTTGTGGGTCTCGATAGCTCCTGCTTCTTCCTGATGAATATCGCCGAGGTGGCGGTGCTGTGGGTGGGAGGCAATCGCGTAGGCGTCCACGCCATGCAAATCGGCAGCATCTCGGCCGTGTTGGAATACGCGCTGCTGATCCTGTTCTTTGTGATGATGGCGCAGATGGTGATCCTGACGCTTCCACGCGCCGCGGCGTGCCTCAACCGTGCGCAACAGGTGCTTCAGATTGAGCCGAGCATCGTCGATGGCGAGCGAACGCTCGGCGCGGGCGCGTCCGACTCAAAGGACGGAGCAGACGCGGTCGCCGTGTTCGACCATATGTCGTTCCGTTTTGACGATGCCGACGAGGACACCCTGTGCGACCTGAGCTTTGCCTGTCGCCGTGGCCAGACCACGGCGATTGTGGGCTCGACGGGATCGGGCAAATCGACGGTGGCCAAGCTCCTGCTGCGCTTCCACGATGCCTCGAAGGGCGCCATTCGCCTGGATGGTGTTGATCTGCGCGACCTTTCGCAAGACGAGATTCGCGGGCATATCGCCTACGTGCCGCAGAAGGCGTGGCTGTTCTCGGGCACGGTGGCGAGCAACCTGCGCTATGGCAACGAGGATGCGACCGAGGCCGACATGCTTCACGCGCTGCGGGTTGCCCAGAGCACCTTTGTGCTCGACCAGCCGCAGGGACTCGATACCCCGGTGGCGCAGGGCGGTACGAACTTCTCGGGCGGTCAGCGTCAGCGCCTGGCCATCGCCCGTGCGCTCATGAAGCATGCTGATCTGTATATCTTCGACGATAGCTTTTCGGCCCTGGACTTTAAGACCGATGCCGCCCTGCGCCATGCGCTGCAGGACGAGACGCGCGATGCCGCGGTGCTCATCATCGCGCAGCGTATCTCGACCATTCTACATGCCGACCAGATCGTGGTGCTCAAGGATGGCGAGGTCGTGGGCTTGGGCACGCACGACGAGTTGATGGAGACCTGCGAGGTGTACCGCGCCATCGCGGAATCGCAGATGAAGGGAGGTGAGTAGCATGACCGAGGAGCTCAAGAAGCAGGGCGTCGTTGATGACGTCGTGGCAACAGGGACGGCTGAGGAGGCGGCGGTCGCGCCCGGTTTGGACGATGCCGCCAAGGCTGCAGCTGAGCGCGAGGCTCGCCGCCAAGCGCTCTACGAGGAAAACGAACGCGCCGAGGACGAGCGTGCCCGCGCTGAGGCAGAGCGCATGCGCGATGTGGACGACGAGGACGAGGACGAGAAACCCCGCGACACCCGGGCGACGGTGTGCCGTCTGTGGAGCGAGGCCGCCGGCGATCACTGGCGCTTCTACCTCGTGTTCGCGAGCATCGTGTTCTACGTCATCTTTAACACCGCGGCGCCGGCGTACAGCGCCCGCGTCATCGATGAGCTGTGGGGACACGTAAGGCTGGCGTTTGCTAACGACACCACCTTCAGCATCACCTGGGAGAACTGCGGCAGGACCATCTTCATCTACTTCATGATTTGGACGGCCGCCGCCTCGTTCTACGCGCTCCAGAGCTTTTTGATGTCGAGTGTGGCCGAACGCCTCAACTTGCGTCTGCGTAACCGCATCGCGCAAAAGCTCAACCGTCTGCCGCTTGCCTACTTTGACGCGCATCGTCCCGGTGAGGTGGTCAGCCGCGCGACCAACGACCTGGACAAGATGTCCGAAAGCATGCAGCGCGGACTGCTGCAGCTGCTGGTGTCGATCGGCACCGTGGTGGGTGCCGTGGGCGTGATGTTCGTGTTTAGCGTGCCGCTCACGCTGGTCTTTTTGTTCTTTATGGCGTTGTCGCTGCTGGTGACCAAAGTGGTCTCGCGCCGCACGCATGACGTGACCGGCGAGCGCCAGGAGTGGGTGTCCAAGATTACGAGTGCGGTCGAGGAAGGCTATTCGGGCCGACTGGTGATTCGCGCGTTTAACCGCGAGCGTCAGAGTTCTGCCGAAGTGCATGAGGCCTCGAGGGAGCTAGCGCGCGTGAGTACCAAGGCCGACTTTATGATCAATGCCGTCGGCCCCGCGGTGCGCTTTATCGGCCGGTTGGCGCAGATTGTGATTGCGCTCGTGGGCTGCAGCATGCTGGTCGCCGGCCATATGACCGTCGGCGTGTTCCAGGCGTTTTTCCAGTTTATCTACGAGGCGTCCGAACCCATGACGCAGCTGTCGTTTACCTTTAACTCGCTGCAGAGTGCGTTGGCGAGCGCGGAGCGCGTGTTCGATCTGCTCGACGAGTCCGAGATGGAGGCCGACCCGCTGCCGGCCGATGCCGCCAAGCTGCCGGGCAAGGTGGAGGGCCGCGTCGCTTTTGAGCACGTGCGCTTTGGCTATGCGCCCGACAAGCCGCTTATGCGAGACGTGTCGTTTACCGCCGAGCCGGGTCAGAAGATCGCCGTGGTGGGAACCACGGGCGCGGGCAAGACCACGCTCATCAATCTGCTCATGCGCTTCTACGAGATCGACGGTGGCCGCATTACCCTCGACGGTGTGGACACGAGCCTCATGGATCGCGGCGAGCTGCGCCAGCAGTTTGGCATGGTGTTGCAGGATGCCTGGCTGTTCGATGGCACCATTGCCGAGAACATCGCCTATGGCTGTCCCGAAGCGACGCGCGACGAGATCGTGGCAGCCGCACGCGCCGCGCAGGTCGACTTCTTTGTGCGCACCATGCCGCAGGGTTATGACACGCGGGTGGCCAACGATGCCGAGAGCATTAGCCAGGGCCAGCGCCAGCTGCTGACCATTGCGCGCGTGCTGCTCAACAACCCGGCGATTCTCATCCTGGACGAGGCGACGTCGAGCGTGGACACGCGCACCGAGCTTGCTATCGGCCGCGCCATGGACGCGCTCATGCGCGGGCGCACCAGCTTTGTGATCGCGCACCGCCTGTCGACGATTGTGGATGCCGACCTCATCCTGGTCATGGATCACGGCAATATCATCGAGCAGGGCACGCATAAGGAGCTGCTGGCTGCCGAGGGCGCTTACGCCGACCTCTATCTGAGTCAGTTCGCATAATGCGACAAAGGGGCAATCCCTTTGTCACATCGGAAAGAAAGGCGCGCCGGGGATTGATTCCCTGGCGCGCCTTTTGTGCTGGCGTTAAAGTTGCCGGTGGCCGTCCGCTTCTAGCGTTCGTCCACAAGTTTGGCGACGAGGGCCTTGAGCTCGGCTACCTCCCGCTCGAGCTCTTTGACACGGCGGGCGTTCTCGGTGATGCCCTGGCGGTTGAGGGCGGACTGCTCGGCGGCATCGTCGGGCATGTACTCGCGATGCTGCTTGGCATCGAAGCTCTCCTCGAACACGCGGCAGCCGTTGCGCTTGATGATGCGTCCCGGCACGCCCACGACGGTGCAGTTGTCGGGCACGTCCTTGACGACGACCGAGTTGCCGCCGATCTTGACGTTGTTGCCGATGCGGATGTTGCCGAGCACCTTGGCGCCCGTGCCCACGGTGACGTTGTTGCCCAGGGTGGGGTGGCGCTTGCCGGTCTCGTTGCCGGTGCCGCCAAGCGTGACGCCCTGGTAGAGCACGCAGTTGTCGCCCACGATGGTGGTTTCGCCGATGACGACGCCCATGGCGTGGTCGATAAAGAAATGTTTGCCGATCTGTGCGGCGGGATGAATCTCGACGCCGGTGATGTGACGGGTGATTTGCGAGAGCACGCGGGCGAGCGAACGATGACCGTGCTCCCAGAGCCAGTGCTCGGGCACGTGGTTCCACTTGGCGTGCAGGCCGGGATAGGAAAGGAAGATGACTAGACCGTTTTGCGCGGCGGGGTCCTGCGCCTGGACGGTCTTGATGTCCTCGCGAATGGTATTGATAAAGCTCACCGGCCGCCCTCCCTTAGTGCCATGGCAATGCGATTCAGTAAAGTATAGCGATTCGCTAGGGATTAGGAAGAATAATCTTGGCAGCTTTGCACGACAGGTGTCAGTTATGCAAACTTGCTGGTAATGGAGTCATGCTTTTGTGGGGTTGCGCACGAGGGGGCGCCGCAACCGTATACTGGTCAACTTGGACGTATCCGCGCCCACAACTGAGAGGTTTTACTTCATGGGTTTCATCAATTTTATCGCCGAGCTGCTCAAAGACCCGCGCACCGCGATTGCCAGCTGGATCGCCGCCGGCCCACTTATGGCCTACGGCTGCGTGTTCCTCATTATCTTCATTGAGACAGGCGTGGTGTTCTTCCCGTTTCTCCCTGGCGATTCACTACTGTTTGCTTCGGGCTTCTTTGCCCATAACGGTGGCTTTAACATCGTGGCCCTGCTGGCCGTCGCATGGGCTGCTGCCATCCTGGGCGACCAGTGCAACTTTATGATCGGTCACTTCTTTGGAAAAAAGATTATCGCTTCGGGCAAGGTCAAGGCCATGACGCCCGAGCGCATCGAGAAGTCCGAGGCGTTTCTCGATAAATGGGGCCACCTGGCCATCTTCCTGGGCCGCTTCTTCCCGTTTATCCGCACCTTTGTGCCCTTCATCGCCGGCATGGGCGGCATGCACTGGCGCAACTTTGTCATCTACAACGTGCTGGGTGGCATTACCTGGTCAACGCTCTTTACACTACTGGGCTACTTCTTTGGTGGCATCCCCTTTGTGCAGGAGCACTTTGAGCTGCTGATTGTCGGCATCGTTGCCGTGTCGATCATCCCGACCGTGGTCGGCCTGGTTAAGGCCAAGCTGGGCAAATAGAACGCGTAGCTCGAGGCAGCGCACAAACTGTGTCGTTGAGGCCCGTCACCGCTTACGGTGGCGGGCCTCTTTAGCTTCGTTCAAATGAAAATACTTTACTTAGTTAAAGAAAAGCGTTTTATCAGACGCGTGCGGGGAGTACAATCTCGTGCATGCGAATCGACGTGCCATGGGCTTTGGTGTTGCCCGCGTGTCCCGTCCGGCTCTACGCTCCGGGCGTGCGACGTTGCGACGCGGTCGGCCTCGGTCCTTGCGTGCGAGTTCGCGAGTATGCAACTGTGTATGTAAGGAGCGACATATGACTGTCGAGAAGAAGGATATCGATTGGGGTAGCCTCGGCTTTGGCTACATGAAGACCGACTACAGCTACGAGGCTCATTGGAAGGATGGCGAGTGGGACGAGGGCGGCCTGACCACCGACCACACCCTGCACGTCTCCGAGTGCGGTGGCATCTTCCATTACTGCCAGGAGGTCTTTGAGGGCCTGAAGGCCTACACCGCCGAGGACGGCAGCATCGTTTGCTTCCGTCCCGACATGAACGCCGAGCGTATGTACAACTCCGCTCAGCGTCTGGAGATGCCCCCGTTCCCCAAGGACAAGTTCGTTGAGGCCGTCAAGCAGGTCGTTTCTGCCAACGCCGCCTGGGTTCCGCCTTTCGGCTCCGGTGCGACCCTGTACGTGCGTCCGTTTATGATCGGCTCCGGTGACGTGATCGGCGTGGCTCCCGCTCCTGAGTACACGTTCCGCATTCTCGTGACCCCGGTCGGTCCGTACTTTAAGGGTGGCCTTAAGCCCGTCAAGCTGCGCGTTTCCGAGTACGACCGCGCCGCACCGCACGGCACCGGTAACATCAAGGCTGGCCTCAACTACGCCATGTCCCTTAAGCCCACGATGGAGGCTCACCGCGAGGGTTATGCCGAGAACCTGTATCTCGACTCCGAGTCCCGCACCTATGTCGAGGAGACCGGTGGCGCCAACGTCCTGTTCGTGAAGGAGGACGGCACGCTCGTCGTTCCGCAGTCGCACACCGACTCCATCCTGCCTTCCATCACCCGTCGTTCGCTCGTCCAGGTTGCTCAGGACCTGGGCATGACCGTTGACCAGCGCCCCGTCGAGTGGGCAGAGGTCAAGGCCGGCACTTTTGTGGAGTGCGGCCTGTGCGGCACCGCTGCCGTCATCTCCCCGGTCGGCGAGATCGACAACAAGGTTTACGGTGCCGACGAGACTGTGACCTTCCCGGCTGGCTACACCGAGATCGGTCCCGTGATGAAGAAGCTCCGCGAGACCCTGACGGGCATCCAGTCCGGTGCTGTCGAGGATAAGCACAACTGGGTTTACACCGTCGCGTAATTAGCCTTTCCTGTCCGGGCGGAGAGCAAGTTCCCTCCCGGCGCGTCCTCGGACATGCAAGAAGCCCTCGCTGCGCACTTCGTGCGGCGAGGGCTTCTTTCGTCCTGCGGAGTGCGCCGGGAGGGAACTTGCTCTCCGCCC
>JAXIZX010000380.1:0-4287 GCA_036303765.1 Collinsella sp.
ATCGCCGAGCGCCCACGCCGCAGGGCCGAGAACTCGCACGCCCCCGAATAGCCGATGCAAATCGCACCGTGGCAGAATACCTCGATGGGCACGCCCGTGGCACATAGCGCCGCAATCTCGTCGACCGTCAGCTCGCGTGCCGTCGTCACGCGCTCGACCCCCAGCTCATCGGCGGCAAGTCGCACGGCGCCTTCGCTATGAACGCCCGCCTGCGTGGACAGGTGAATCTCGACCCCGGGAATCGCCGCGCGCAGCGCGCAGGCCAGCCCGGCATCGGCGACAATCAGAGCATCGGCGCCCAGCTCCAGTGCATGAGCTCCCAACGCCACCGCGTCGGACAACTCATCGTCAAACACGAACACGTTGAGCGTCACGTACACACGCACGCCATGGGCATGCGCCACGGCGCAGCCGCGCGCAAACTCGTCGTCGGTAAAACCGTGCGCACTCACACGGGCGTTAAAGCCGCCCAACCCCGCATAGATGGCATCGGCGCCCGCGGCGATGGCCGCAAACATCTGGTCGAGCCCGCCCGCCGGCGCCAGCAGCTCGGGCAGCGCCGCACCGGCAGCATCCAATCCAGTCTTGTGTTGTCCGCTCGGCCCCATCGCCCGAATCGCCATCGGCAAACTCCTTACCAAGGTATGCATTCACTCTGAAAAATGCCGTCTTCCAGCATACACGAGGCCTCGCGCGCCCCGTTTGGTTTATCGTGTAATAACTTATGTCCATCCTGCCCCGACGGCACATCCGCCGTCCGGCACGACATACCTGGAGGTCAATATATGGGTCCTCGCCAACGACAGGGACGCAGCCGTTCAAAGACGCATGCCCTGCCCATAATCCTGCTCTCGTTTTTGGGCTTTTTGCTGATTGCGGGCGTGGCATTTGGCATCGGCATGGTCGGCAACGTCAACCGCTGGCTGTCCGATCTGCCCGACTACACCGACGCCAACGCGTATCTGGTGAGCGAGCCCACCGAGATCGTCGACTGCAACGGCAACAAGATCGCGAGCTTCTACACGCAAAACCGCAAGTCCATCACCAAGGACAAGGTCTCCCCCTACGTGCTACAGGGCACCGTTGACGTCGAGGACGAGCGCTTCTACGAGCACGGCGGTATCGACCTGTGGGGTATCGCGCGTGCTGCGGTGGCAACCCTCGGCGGCGGGCACGAAGGCGCCTCGACTATCACCCAGCAGCTGGTGCGCAACACCATCCTGCAGGAGGAGCAGTTCGACTCGACCATCGAGCGTAAGGTGCGCGAGGCCTACATCGCCGTAAAGATGGAGGACATGTACTCCAAAGACGAGATCCTCATGATGTACCTCAACACCATCTATTACGGCCACGGCGCCTACGGCATCGAGGCCGCAGCCGAGACCTATCTGTCCAAGAGCGCCGCCGACCTCACCCTGAGCGAGGCCGCGCTGCTCATCGGCCTTCCCAACTCGCCCTCGCAGTACGACCCCACGGTCAACCCCGACCTGGCGCTGTCCCGTCGCAACAAGGTCCTCGACAACATGCTGCGCCTGGGCCACATTACGCAGGAGGAGCACGATGCCGCACAGGCCGAGCCCATCACCCTCAACGTGACCGAAATCTCGGGCAGCGGCGTTGACGTATACTCGCAGCCCTACTTTGTCGCCTATGTTAAGCAGCTGCTGGAGCAGGAGTTCTCGACCGACGTGCTCTTTAAGGGCGGCCTGACCGTCAAGACCACCATCGACCCCACGATGCAGCAGGTGGCAGAGAATGCCGTTCGCGAGCAGCTCGACACGCTCTCGCTCGACGGCCTGGACATGGGCATGGTCGTCGTCGACCCCAAGACCGGCTACATCAAGTGCATGGTGGGCGGCTACGATTACAACGCCGACGAGAACCACGTAAACCATGCCACGGCCAAGCGTCCCGTCGGCTCCACCTTTAAGGCCTTTACGCTGGCAACTGCCATCCAAAACGGCATGAACCCCAACGTCACCCTCAACTGCAACTCGCCGCTCAAGGCCAAGGGCACCACGACCGAGGTCCAAAACTACGCCAACCATAGCTATGGCAACATCACGCTTAAGCAGGCGACGGCATACTCCTCCAACACCGGCTACATCCAGGTGGCGGAAGCCGTCGGCAACAGCAAGATCATCTCGCTCGTCAAAAAGCTCGGCATCGATCCCGCCAAGGACAACATCGAGGACGTTCCCGTCATGACCCTCGGCACCGGCTCGATCTCGCCGCTCGAGATGGCCGCCGCCTACGCGACGTTTGCCAACGGCGGCTACTATCGCCAGCCGATCGCCATCACCGAGATTGACTCTCGTACCGGTTCGGTGCTGTACCAGCACACCGACAATCCCTCACAGGTACTTACCGAGGGCGAGGCCGCCGCGGTCACCGATGTTCTGTCCGGCGTCATGAAGGGCGGCGGTACGGGTGCTGCCGGCGCCCTGAGCGTCAACCAGCCCTATGCCGGCAAGACGGGCACCACCGACAACACCACCAACCTGTGGTTCTGCGGCTATACCCCGCAGCTGGCGTGCGCCCTGTGGACCGGCTATTCCGCGGGCGAGATTCCCATCCAAAAATACGGCACAGACCTGCTGGGCGACAGCACCAACCTGCCTGTCTTTAAGCGGTTTATGAACACCGTTCTGACCGGTACCGAGCGCGAGGAGTTTGCGACCGGAACGGCGCCCACCTACAAGAACAACAGCGTCTGGAAGTTCTACGGCACCAACAACACCAAGAAGACGGAGAACGACGACAAGGACGAGAACGAGGACGAAGAGGAAACCACCACAACGACTACCACGACGACCACGACCACCGAGACCACGGGCGGCGACACCACCGGCGGCACCGGTACGACCGGTGGCTCGACGGGCGGCTCCACTGGTGGTTCGACCGGCGGCGATGGCGGCACGCCTACGCCTACGCCTACGCCTACACCCACTCCCGACCCCTCGCCCACGCCTGACGATACGGTTGGCTAGAAATTCATCCGGCCATTAGCAACAAGGCCCCCGAGCAGCTTATTAAAGTGCTCGGGGGCCTTTTAGTTTAAAGCGACCTGGTGGACGGCCTTTATACCGGCAAACAATATAGGGGGTACCGACCAACGTCGATACCCCCTTACAAGCCACCATGTCACGCACACAGTGCCGAGCGCACGACCCGCACGCCTACTTGCGAGAATTGCTCAGCTTATTGATCAGCGCCTCGAGACGCTCGCCGTCCTCGGCCGTCTGGGCAATAACCAAAATCGTATCGTTGCCGGCAAGCGAGCCAAGCACATCGGGCAACTCTGCCGCATCAACGGCGGCGGCGATGCCGGAAGCCGTACCAGGCTGAGCCTTGATCATAACCAGATTATCGGTGCGCAGAACGCCCGTTACGAGCTCGGAAACCATACGCTGCAGGTGCAGGTCCTCTGCCAGAACATAGATACCCTCGGGGAGCTTACGCAGCCCCATATCGGCAATATCGCGAGAGACAGTCGCCTGCGTGCAATCAAAGCCCATAGCGCGGAGCTCATCGACCAGCACGCGCTGCGTGCGGACGTCCTTATTGCGCACAATATCTCTAATGGCATCCTGGCGCCCATTGCGTTTTTTAGCCATACAAACCCTCTCTCCAAAAGATGGCGGAGACAATCAATCAGTGATTGAATAGTTTAACGCTATTTGAAGGCTTTTGTGTATAAGAACGCATTTCGAAACAATTCTATGCAAGTTTGTTTCGTAATGAGCCGTTTAGGCGGTTTTTGCGCCCGTCCGGTTAAGAAAAGCTGCCAGATGCGTACACATCACGCAGCGCGCGGGCTTGGCGCTGGCAATCGGCCCAAACAACAGACCGAGTCCCCGATGGTTGTCCTTGAGCGCGGCGACCATCTGACGGGTTCGAGGCGCATCGAGCATATCACGCATGCGGGCGGAACGCTCGATTGACGACACCCCATGCGGGCTCAGACACAAATTCTCGATGCAGGCGACCAGTCCGGCAAAGTAGAACTTTTGGCTTGCCAGCTTGAGCCGACCACCGCTATCTGCTTCCGAGAGTGAGTCCGCAAGCTCGTCGAGTGCTCGGATGTCATCGGATACCTTGGCATACATGGTGGGATCAAAGGCATCTGTAAGCTTAGGTGCCGCGGCGTGGAAACAAGCGTCGCCGCAGCCGGACACGAATCGTGCCTGCGAGAGCGCATAAGCCATAAACTCAACCGTACGGTACGCCTTGCCGCGCGACAGGCATGCCTCAAACAGCGGACGGCTATACATCACGCCAGAGGTC
>JAXIZX010000381.1:0-2888 GCA_036303765.1 Collinsella sp.
AGCTTGGTCTGCGTGTCGTGGGCACCGATGAGCGCATCGCTGGCATCCTTGTGCAGCTGTTCGGCCTTCTCAAAGTCACCCTCGCGAGCAGCATCGAGCGCTGCAAGCAGATCGGTCTGGGCGTCACCTGCGTATGCGACAATCTCGAATCCAACCATCGAGATTTCTTCTTTGGTTGCCATGTTGCGTTCCTTTCACATATGAACCAATGGAGAGCATCGCGTCCGGGCATACGCGCTGCGTTGTGTATGACAGAAACAATAACATTCAAACAAAAAAGAACAGCTCAAAACGTAATTTCGAACTATGAACGGTCACTTTTCGCCCGTGAACGGTTTATAAACCAATCTGAACAATATCGAACACAATTAGCGGCAACCCAAACAGGGCCGCACCCTAACGCAAATCGCGCACCGTATCGCCCTCTACGAGCACACCGGGAATCAGCATGTGCTCCACGCCAGACGCACCCCCATCGGCGCCGGCAATCTTGTCGACCGCCCACATGCCGACGCGCTTGTTGTCAAAGCGCACCGTGGTCAGGCGACGGTCGGGCACGATATCGCCCAGGCTGTCATCAACACCCACCACGCTCACGTCCTCGGGCACACGCCTTCCGCACGACTCGAGCCCGCGAATGCAGCCGTAGGCCATGGCATCGTTGGAAGCATAAATGGCCGTACAGGTCGGATCTTCCGCCAGAGCCTGACCGGCAGCATATCCGCTCTGTGCCGTCCAATCCCCACGGACGAGTCGCGGCGGCTCAATTCCATGCGCGCGCAATGTCTCGCGCCAGCCTTCCTCGCGCCGCATGCCCGAAAGTGAGCGCTCGGGACACGAGATAAAGTGCACGGTTTTGTGCCCCCGCCCCAGCAAGTACTCGACCACCTGGCGCGAGCAATCGAACTGGTCGTTATCGACCGTTGAACAGAGCGGGTGCTCCAGCATGGTAACGAGCACCGTCTGCATGCCGGGCAGCGGCTCGAAGGTGCCAAAGTCCGCCGGCATGCGATTCATGATCACGACCATGCCGTCTACCGGCAGCGCGCTCATACGCGACGATGCGCTCTCGAGGGTATAGGGATGTCCATCTACTTTAGTGAGGGTGATGGCATAGCCATGTTTGTCGGCCGCGGCGGCAAAGCCCTCCATACGGTCGAGGTTGCCGGTACCGGTAATGTTGAACATGGCGACGCCGACGGTCTTAAACTTGCCACGGCGCAGCGATCGACCGGCAAAATTGGGGCGATACCCCAGCTCGCGCATGGCGGCACGCACGCGTTCCTTGGTCTCGGGGCGCACACTGGGCGAATCGTGCACGGTGCGCGAGACCGTCTGCTCCGAGACGCCCGCGAGGCGCGCCACGTCTTTGACAGATACCGATTTTTTAACAGCGGCCATAGGTCGATCTTTCTATGTCAACGATGCCATTGGTGGCACCCTACGCAGTCAAATGAAACGTCTTCAAGTATATCTAACGCCTCCCCCACCATACGCTCACCACCCAAAACCTACCGTTCACCGACATTTTTGCTTCCCCGAACGGCTTTTGGCGCCCAAATGTTAACGTTGCCATTGTGCAAACACAGAGCCACCGGGCGGCTCAAACGTTTACGCGTAAGGAATCGACGGTTCGCAGGCACAGGAACCACCGGTTCGCTTCTTTTTATGTGTCACAAAATGGCAACGTCAACATTTTGGCAACCGAAAGTCAAAAGCTACCATCGTTGCTAACCCACCGACTCTTAGGAGCATTGCATGGAGCAACTCATCGCCATCATCGAAAAGGGCCAGCCCTTTTTCAACGCGATCGCCCGCAACAAGTACCTCAAGGCGATCCGCGACGGCTTTATCTCCGTCATCCCCATCATCATCTTCTCGTCCATCTTCTGCCTGGTAGCCTCGGTCCCCAACATCTGGGGTTTCTACTGGCCCGATGACATCAACAACGCCCTGTGGAAGTGCTACAACTACTCCATGGGCATCCTGGCCATCGCCTGCGCCGCCACCACGGCCAAGCACTTCGCCGACGCTCAGAACCGCGATCTGCCCAAGAACAACCAGATCAACTTCATCTCGTGCATGTGCGCGGCCATCATCGGCTTCTTGCTCCTTTCGAGCGACACCATCGCCACGGACGCCGCCAGCGGCTTCAACACCACCTACCTTGGTTCCAAGGGCCTGCTGACCGCTTTCATCGCTGCGTTTGTGACCGGCATCATCTACAAGTTCTTCATTAAGCGCAACATCACCGTCAAGATGCCCGAGCAGGTCCCGCCCAACATCTCGCAGACCTTTAAGGACATCATCCCCTTCTCCGTCTGCATCACCGTCTTTTGGGTCTTTGACATCGTCTTCCGCGCTGCTTTTGGCTTCTGCTTTGCCCAGGGCGTCATCCAGGTGTTCCAGCCCCTGTTCACCGCTGCCGATGGCTACATCGGCCTCGCTGTGATCTACGGCGCCATGAGCCTGTTCTGGTTCGTGGGCGTCCACGGCCCCTCGATCGTCGAGCCCGCCATCGCCGCCGCCCTCGTTGCCAACATGACCGACAACCTGGCTGCGTTCCAGGCTGGCCAGCACGCTTCCGCTGTCCTGACCCAGGGTGCCCAGTACTTCGTCGTCTGCATGGGCGGCACCGGCGCCACGCTCGTCCTGGTCTTTATGTTCTGCTTCCTGGCCAAGTCCCAGGAGATGCGCGCCGTCGGTAAGGCCGCTATCGTTCCCGTGTGCTTTGCCGTCAACGAGCCGCTGCTGTTCGCTGCACCCATCGTGCTCAACCCCGTCTTCTTTGTCCCGTTTGTCTTTGCCCCGATCGCCAACATCTGGATCCTCAAGATCTTTATCGACTTCTTGGGCATGAACGGCTTTATGTACACCCTGCCCTGGAC
>JAXIZX010000382.1:0-5259 GCA_036303765.1 Collinsella sp.
CGCACGGGTTAAGCCGTGCATATCTGGGCATAATGAAGCGAGCATGCAAGCCTCGTGGAATAGATGAGCCGGATCCGCGTGCGTAGAGCACCGGACCCGGCTCTTTTATAATGATGCGAACCGTTTTGCATTTCGAGAGCCGAGATTTGAAGGGAGCGCCGCGTGCGCGTACTCAAACGAGCCCTAGCGATCGTGTATCTTGCCGCCACCATCGTGGCGCTGGGTACGCTTGTCTGCCAGTTTTGGGGGCCGTATACGTATCGCTTTATGCTGCTGATGCGCGACCCCATGCCGCGCATTGTCGTGACGGCATGCGGCGGAGTTGTGGCGATTGGCGTGCTGGTAAGCTTCTTCCGCCTGATGTTTGCTCGTCGCGAGCCGTCCTGCGTGCATCCGGCGGGGGAGCGCAATATCGAGGTCACGCTCGCGGCGCTTTCTTCGTGCGCCAGGGCTGCTGCAGAGCGCGACGATCGCGTGATGATCGAGCATGTCGAGGCCCGCGTCCAAGGTTCCGACGATTCGCATGTCCGTTTTAAGGTCGAGGCTATCGCGCTTGACGATAAGGACGTGGCATCTCTGGCTACCGCGATGCAGCAGCGCATCGAGGAAGCTTGCGACACCATGCTCGGCACGCCGGGTACGACCACGCGCGTCCGTTTTTTGCCGTCCAAGACTACCGTCCAGACCGTGGAGGTTTCCGGTGAGTGATACCAATCAAGATAAGACCGCTCGTACGCCGCGCCTGACGATTGACCAGAGCGCCACGCCGGCGAACGAACCTGTTGATTCCAAAGCAGAGACAACTGAGTTACAAGACGCGGCGGCCGCGGATTTTGACGAGGCTATGGGTCTCATCAAGGGTACGGGCGCTGCCATCTGGAGCTATGCTGTGCGTCATCCCAACACCACGCTCGGTGCCGTCGCTGGCTTTATCCTCGCCGTGTTGGTGCTCACGCTCGGCCTGTGGGACACGCTCGTCATTGCATTCTTCGTGCTGATCGGCGCCGTGATCGGCCAAATTCGCGACGGCGAGAACGGGATCGTCAACTTCTTCGGCCGTCTGTTTAGCGGCCGCTAATATGTATTCGACTGTCGCATCCGCGGCAGGCATAAGGAGGAACCATGGCTTTTAATACGAAGGTCGATGTGGCCGATACCGAGCTCGAGGCAGACGAGACCGTCACCGCCGAGGCCGAGGACGTAACGCTCGAGGATGAGGCGCTCGTCGAGGCCGAGTCCGATGTGGATGAGGATGACGAGGAAGCGGACGAGTCCGAGGACTCGCTGACCTATTCCAACGGTGTGATCGAAAAGATCGTTGCTATGGCCACTCGCGAGGTTCCACACGTTCTGGGCATGAAGGGTAACCTCATGCATTTTGTGCAGGAGCAGTTTGGTGCCGAGAATCTGACCAAGGGCGTGACGGTCGAGGTCACCGATGACAATCGCGTGGTCGTCAACATCTCCGTCATCATCGAGTACGGCGCCTATGCGCCCGCGATCTTCGACGATGTCAAGGCACGTGTCACCGAGCGCCTTGCCGCGATGACCGGCCTTGAGGTGGCGGGTGTCAACCTGCGTATCGAGGACGTCATCACCCCCGAGGAGTACGAGCACCGCACCAGCCAGCACGAATAACCTTCCAAAAAGGGACAGGTTTGTTTTGGCAGATTTTATCTGCGAAAACGTTAAACGGCCGACCGCGCAAGCAAAAGCGTGGCCGGCCGTTATTTGTATGCCCCCCGATGTAGGCATACCGCTCGTCTAACTAGGGGTTGCAATCGTCGCGTTCCGCGTTACCCTAATGGGCGCATTGTTTCCAAATTGTTAACGAGGGGTTGCCGTAATGGTCGACGAGTACGAAACAGAAAGCAAGGCATGGGCGATTGAGGCCGCCGCGGCAGAGGCGGCATCACGTGCTGCCGAGGAGATGCATCGTCCTCCCGTGGTGCCGATGGAGCGCGTGGTCGATCGCACCGATATCGAGCGCGGCGAGCGTGCCGGTCAAAAGCGCAGCCAGGAGCCGGGCTTCCCGCGCTTTTTTGCCGAGCTCAATCTGGGCCTGATTCTTACGGCCTTTGCCATCGTTGCGTTTAAAACCCCTAATCACTTTGCTTTTGGCGGCACCTCGGGCGTGTCGGTCATTCTGTCCACGCTGTTCCCGACCCTGCCCGTCGGCGTCTTTATGTGGATTATCAACGCGGTTCTCGTCGTTTTGGGCTTTATCTTTTTGGAGCGCAAGGCAATCCTGTGGAGTGTCTTCGCCTCGTTTGCGCTGTCCGCCTATGTTTCGCTGTTTGAGCTCTTTATTCCGACCGATGTCTCGATGACGGGCGATATGTGGCTCGACCTGTGCTTTGCCGTCATCTTGCCGGCGCTCGGCAGCGCTATTGTCTTTGATATTGGCGCCTCGACGGGCGGCACGGACATTCTCGCTATGATCCTCAAACGCCGCACCACGCTCGAGATTGGTCGCGCCCTGCTGTTGGTCGATATCGGCATCGTGACCATCGCGGCCTTTTTGTATGGCCCGCGTGTCGGTCTGTATTGCGTGCTCGGCCTGTTTGCCAAGACGCTTGTGGTCGACAAGGCCATCGAGAGCATCCATCTTCGTAAGGTCTGCACGGTCATTTGTTCCGAGCCCCTTAAGGTCGAGGAGTTTATCGTCAAGCATCTCAACCGCACGGCGACCATCAGCCGCGGCTACGGTGCCTTCTCGGGCAAGTGCGTGACGGTGATCATGAGCGTGCTGAGCCGTCGCGAGGCCGTGCAACTGCGCCGCTATGCGCGCGAGGTCGATCCGGGTGCCTTTATCACGATCGTCGACAGTTCCGAGATCGTCGGCAAGGGTTTTCGCGGTACGAACTAACGCGGACGCACTCATCAAACAATCGAATAACGCCCTGCACGTTGCAAATACGTCATCTAGGAGTATTCGTCCCCACATTGGGTGATAATGATGCCAAAGACATCGTTTGCGATCCAAGTGATTCGTTCAAGATACGAAGGGATGATTCTATGTTCTGCTCGCAGTGTGGCGCCCCCATGGGCGATAACGACAAGTTCTGCGGCGTGTGTGGTGCTCCTAATGCCGGTGCCTCTGGCCCCGCTCCCCAGGGACAGCCTCAGCCCCAGCAGTTTGTTCCGCAACCGCCCGTGGCGAATGCGCCAAAGGGCTGTGTGGCTCAGGCGTTCCAAGATATGACCAAGACTCCGGGCGTGCTTCAGCGTGTATGCCAAATCGCGTTTTTGCCGGCGCTGATTTGCGTTGTGTCGGTGCTCGTGTTGTTTATTCCCGTTATTGGCGGCATTGCGGCTGCCATCGGCTTTTTGGCAGCTTGCATTGCGAGTGTGTGTGGTTCCGGCTTTGGTATCGAGTGGGGCCGTGATCTTTCGCTCAAGGTCGATGACGGCATGGACCGTCCACTCATGCGTTCCACGTCGTTTGGTCTCGGAGTCTTTTCGAGCGTTATTTCGGTCGTGCTCGAGGTTATCGCTGCCATTCCCGTTATCGGTGTAGTGCTTTCGCTGGTGGAGGGCGTGGTAATTGGCGCCGCGGGCTCGTATTCTTATTACGGCTCCTATGCACTCGAGGCTGCGCTGTTCGGTTCGCTCGGCCTGCTTGTCCTGGCGCTAATTGCCTCGGCGATTCTGGGTGTCTTCTTTAAGATGTTCGCCGACATCGCCGTGATGCACTTTGCGGTGACCGGGCGTGTCGAGAGCGCGTTTTCGCTCGATAAGGTCTGGGCGGCGTTTAAGCACAACAAGACCAAGCTGTTCTGTGCTTCGTTCCTTCCCGAGTTTTTGACGGGCCTGGTCGCCAACGTTGTCACATGGATCTTGACGGTCGTCTTTGGCGCCATTGCCTCTGTCGGTATGTATAGCTACTACTATCGTCCTACGGGTATTGAGGCAATTGTTACCGGCGGTGGCGTCACGCTCGCGCTGTTCTTGGTGCTGGTCGCTTTCGTCACCGTATTTCTTACGGTCTTTGGCAAGATGCTCAAGCACCGTGCCGTTGGCTATTGGGCCGCACGCTATGCAAGCGAGTGGGCCGATGAGGATAAGGACGACGTCCTGACTTTTGTGTTGCCCTTCGAGAAGAAGTCCGCTCCTTCGGGTTACAGCGCTCCGGATGCTTCGCCGGCGCCTGCACCCGCTCCCGCGACCGAGTCTGAGCCGGCGCCCGAGTCTGAGACGGCATCTGAGCCCGAGCCTGCGCCTGAGCCTGCGCCTGAGCCTGAGCCGGCACCTGCACCTGAGCTGGCACCTGCACCTGAGTCGGCGTCCGAGCCAAGCTCCGACGAGGAACCTCAGGACGAGTAGCCATGCCGTCTGCCATTTGGGGACGGGGTAGAAATGGTAGAAATAGCGCTTGATAAATGAGCGGGGGCGGACGTGTCGAAACGTCCGCCCCCGCTTTGACATCGCGATGTGGCTATGACTGCGAGATGCCAGCGAATCGATTACTCGTCGTGCTTCTCCTCACGGCGTGCGGCAGCGCGTGCGTCGTGGATGCCCTTGATCGCGGCATGGCGAGCCGTTCGGGCATCATGGATGGCGTCGCGAGCCTCGGCGGTCGTCGCCTTGGCAGAGCGCAACTTGGCGGCCAGATCGGGGTTGGTTTCGGCGACCGCGGTAATCGCGGGGCCGTCGAGCTCCTCTTGCGTGGGCTCGGCCAAAAAGTCGATAGCATACTGGGCGGCCACCATGGAGCCCTTTGCCAGCACGGTCTCGTCGATCTTGTAGAAGCAGGAATGTTGGGCGTACGTGGCGCCAATCTTGGGGTTGCGCGTACCTACAAAGGCGAGCACGCCCGGTACGCGACGCAGGTACTCCGAAAAATCCTCGCCCGAAAGCGTGCCGCGATAATGGCCTTGGCCGGTGGGGCCCAGGCACTTGATTACGGCCTGACGGCAGCGCTCGCTCGAGGCGGCGTCGTTTTCGACCTTGTAGTTGGCGATGGTGTAGTCGGTGAGCTCTGCCTCGGCGCCCAAGGCGGCCGCGGTATGCTCCACGATGCGGCGCATAAGCTCCGGCATTTCCTCGTGGGTCGAATCTCCGTAGGTGCGCACCGTGCCGGCGATAACGTTGCGCGCGGTGCCGCCGTGCAGCTCGCCGACGGTGATGACGGCCGGCTCGTAGGGGCTGATTTCGCGCGAGCCTCGGTCGCCGCCATAATCTGCTGTGCCTCGGTCTTCGTCATGGTCGATTTGCTCCTTGCTGGGTTGATCGCAAAATCGTACAGGCTCTCTCCAG
>JAXIZX010000383.1:0-2031 GCA_036303765.1 Collinsella sp.
CATTCAAACAATGACGAGCGCCCTCTTCCTTTCAACTGACACACTAGATAAACCGTTGGAAGGATACGCCGCTCACCGAAAAACTCCACCGTCCACCGACTCATTAACACAACGTTCATATTTGCCCCATAACAAAACGGCCGCGATCCCAAACGGGACCGCGGCCGCTACAGTTGCAAGGCGAGAAGCGCGCCATTATTCCCCCAGCCAGTAATCCGCCGAAGACCGGACATCGCAGGGACCACTATCAGCTTACTTTTAGGCACACTCCGCATTGGGCGCGAAGCGCACTTTAATCCCTTCAGCCCCAATCCCAGAAGACCGAGGACGAAGGGACCCGATGGGTCTCCCTCTGAATGCATTCCGCAGCACGAAGCCCCCTTATCCGCAGCTCCGAAGGAGCAGGATAAGGGGGCTTCAAGTGCGAGGACGCATTCAGAGGGAAACCCATCGGGTCCCGGTGAGAGCCACAGGGCTATCGATTACCCCGTGTTCTGCAAACCTGCCGAGACGCCGGTCACAGTCGAAAGAATCAGGCTCATGTACTCGGCCTTCTTCTCCTCGGCCATCTCATCCTGGTTCATACACACCTCGCGAAGGGCGCGGACCTGGGCGATGGACAGGGCGTCAACGTAGGGGTTACGCACGCGAACGGCGCAGCCGAGCACGCGACGGCGCTGCAGCGGCCACTCGTCACCGACGATGGCAAGAACCCACTTACGCGTGAGCTGCATCTCGGTAAAGACCTTCTCGGACAGATCCTGGCGATCGCCCAGGTGCAGATACATCTTGGCGATGCGCTGGTCGGTCTTGGCGATCGACATCTCGATGTTGTCGATAAAGGTGCGGAAGAACGGCCACTCCTGGTAGGCAGCCTTGAGCTGGTCAAGATCGCCAAGCTGCTCGCAGGCGGTGCCCAGACCGTACCAAGCGGCCAGGTTAATGCGCGCCTGGCTCCAGCTGAAGATCCACGGGATGGTACGCAGGTCGTCGAGCGACTTGGCACCCAAGCCGCGCTTGGCGGGACGCGAGCCGATCGGCAGCAAGCCGACCTCGGTCAGCGGCGTCACGGTCGAGAACCACGGTGTAAAGTCCTCGGTGTTCAGCAGGTCCAGATAGCGCTCGTGGCTTGCGGTGTTGAGCTTCTCGGCCATATCCCAGAACTTCTGCGTGGTCTCGGTGTTGGTCTTCTCGACACTCGGGGCCGACTGCAAAAGCGTTGCGGCGGCAACGGACTCAACATGGCGCTGAGCCAGCGTGCGGTTGCCGTAACGGGCAAAGATGACCTCGCCCTGCTCGGTGAGCTTAAAGAAGCAGTTGACCGAACCCTTGGGCTGCGCCAGCACGGCCTTGTTAGCCGGGCCGCCGCCACGGCCCACGGCACCGCCGCGACCGTGCATGAGCACCAGGTCGATATCGTTCTTCTCGGCCCACTTGGCAATGCGCTCCTGCGCGGAGTGCAGCGCGAGCATGGCCGTGGTAGGACCGGCATCCTTGGAGGAGTCGGAATAGCCCAGCATGACCTCCATGCGGCGGTTGGTCTGGGCAAGGCGCTTTTGCACCACAGGCAGCGTAAGCATCTGGTCGAGCACGTCGACGCAGCCCTCGAGGTCCTCGAGCTGCTCGAACAGCGGGATCACGTCGAGCTCGGGGACATCCTCCTCGTGTGCAAAGGACAGGTGGGCAAGCTCAAAGACGTCGGCCACATGCTGGGCGCTCTTGGTGAACGAGATGATGTAGCGGTGCGCCATCTTCTTGCCGTAGCGCTTTTGGATGGAACCGATAGCGCGGAAGGTATCGATGACCTCGCGCGTCATGGGCTGCAGGTCGCCATGGATACCGTTCTCGTGGATATCCTTGAGGGCACGGGCATGCACCACGGAGTGCTGACGGAACTCCATCTCGACCATATGGAAGCCGAAGGACTCGACCTGCCAGATGATGGTCTGGACCGGGCCGTAGGCAGCACGGACGGCACCGCAGGCGGCCAGCGAGCGCTGGACGACGCGCAGGTCATCCAAGAACTCATCG
>JAXIZX010000384.1:0-4856 GCA_036303765.1 Collinsella sp.
GCGGGGCGCGCCATCCTCTTGGTGGACTTCAGGACCTCGTCGCCGGCGAACTTGTCGTCGATGACCATGACTCGGGTCGCGCCCGACACCGGGGCCCACTGCGTCACGATGATGCCGTGAAGCAGGCGATTGTCGATTCGTGCCATAACAACACTCATGTTTGCTCCTATCAAATCAAGTTTTTCATCAGCACTGCCTTGGCGCTATCCGGATTCGCGCCGGGCGAGGGGTTATCGGATTATTGAGGACGCGCGGTCAGCTTGCGGCGGCGCGGGGAAGGTCACTCGTCGAGCAGGAGGCTCGAGGAGCCGAGGCGCTCCTCTCGCGCCGGGGCGGCGCTCACGCTGATGTAGTCGAAGACGTAGGCGATCTCGCTTACGGGAACCTCCACGCGATAGCGCGTCGAGATGCTCGAGAAGCTCTGCCTGAAGGACTCGATGAAGTCGGCATGCTCTTCCTCGAAGCGGTCCTGGCCGACGTAGGTCTCGATGGGGTTGCGGGTGACGAGGCGCTCGACGAGGCAGCAGAGGTGGACGTACAGCCCGATGATGGCGTTGCTGCCGATCTTCTCGCCCGTCCTGCGCTGAAGCTCGTGCACGGCGCTCTCGATCTCGTGGAACAGCCGCTCCGGGTCGAGGATGGTGATGGAGCGGATGACGTTCTGCAGCGTCATGTTCGAGAGCAGCTTCTCGTGGAAAGAAGCGAGCTCGGAGACGTCGAGCCACCTGCCGAACACGGCATCGACCTTCGAGGCGGACGCCGTCGACATGATGTCCTCGAGGGCGACGAAGGGGACGGAGGCGACCCCGGGGTCTCCCGTGCCGATGACGGCGCAGACGCGGTGCTCGGAGAAAACGGCGTCGTTCGACCCGTTCGCGACGAGCTGCTTGAAGGGCCTCGTGAGCAGGCGCGCGCCTATGGTGCGCGGGAGGCTCTGCGAGACGAGCTGGCGTATCCTCTCGGCCGCGTCGACCCCGGACTCGGAGCAGAAGACGATGGCGTCCTCACGGTTGACGCGCTCGATCACCTTGCAGTGCGTCACGCACGCGGCGGTCGCATCGCCAAGAACCTCGGCGATGGACTTGCCGCCGAGCAGCCCGGACCCGATCTCGAGCGCGAGCCCGGTGGAGACGTTGTTCACCACCCCGATGGTGGAGTCGGTAACGTTCTCGAGGGCCTTATAGGCCTCCTCCAAAGAGCCCATGTCAACAAGAAACACGACCCCGGTGCAGTAGGAATGGCGGTCGACGAGGCGCTGGAGCGGACCGACGATGTCCTTCAGCTGCTGGTCGTAGGGCATGTCGACCGCCTCGTACACATGCATGCCGAGCATACGGTTCGCCGCGTCGGCGATGCTCGTCGCCGTCGAGTAGCCGTGTGACAAGATGACGCAGAGCGTCCGAAGGGCCTTCGCGTCGCGAGACTCCGATGCGACGCACAACGTCAGAAGCGTCTTCGTGAAGTGATCGAGCGAGATTCCGAGCGCCCCTTCCATGTCTGCGGCGACCTGATCGGAGGCGCTCGAGGCAAACGGCAATTCGGAGGTCACGGCACCGAGGAGATGGGAAATTTGCTCCGCACAGGCAGACTTTCGCTTAGCCAGGCCGATGCCCGGCCACAACTGCAGGCAAATCTCCTGGGCCAGTAGAAAAGCGACCTTCCTCGAAAGCTCGATGCCATAAGAAGAGCCTGCGTCGGCAAGGACCGCGCCCACGACGCGCTCGAAGGCGCGCGACCTCGATGAGGCGACGCCGCGGCCGAAGATCAAGTGATCCTCAACGCCGCGCACAGCGGAGACAGCTTGCGAGACGAGCTCGGAGACAGAGAGCTCCCCGGCGCAGAATCGCTCATCGAGAGAGCACAGGGCATCGAGCGCCTGCTCGACCGGCCCTGTGCTCTCGGCGGCATCCAGGGACGCGTCGATCAGAACGCCATCGTCGGGCTGTTGATCGATCTGCGCGGAGGAGAGGAGCCCGCTGGGAAGAAGATACGGGCGAACGACGACATAGTCGCCCTCGCGATTGAGGAACGCTTTGGCGCAGCAGTTCGTCACGCAGGCGCGCAAGCCGGCGATGTTATCGGAAAAGTCCGCGTTCACGAGGCAACGGTATGCGCCGCGGCTGATCTTCACATCAGAACCGATTCGGCACCCCTCGCTGCGCAGGAAGCTCAAGATGAGATCCTCGCGCTCCTCGGGGGTCCGCTCCTTGAGTGAGGGGACGCGGGCACAGATGGGCATTTTGCTGTAGGCCGAGGAAACCTTCGGGTCATCGGCGGAAAGCGTCGTCGAAAGAACGAGGCGAGCGCGCGGCGCATCCTGGGAGGCATCGAGCCCGAGGGCCGTCGCAAGGCAGTGTTCCATCGCAGAGGGAGAGAGTGCCTCGATGCCGTTGACAAAGACCACACCCCCGCGCGATTTCGCGATCGACTCGTCAAGAAGCCCGTTGAACGAGGCGGCGTCCGGGACCCCGGCGCAGTCGATGCGCACATAGGAGGAGTCGCGGGACAGCAAGCCCTGGTTCTTGCCGTACTCGTACACAAGGCGAGAAAGGAAAGACTTACCGACACCCACGCCGCCGCTCAAGAGGATGGGCAGGCCAAACGGAGGGTACTGAACCGCAGCCTTGCACTGCTCGACAACGGAGCTGAGGCTCAGGTCAAAGCCCACGGCACGCGCGAAGTCACGGTGATCGGCGATTCCCGTCGCCTGGATGAGGTCGGCGAGCGAGGCGTACTCGCTTGCAGAGAGCTTTACCTGAAAACGCTTCTGGAACGCGCGGCGATGAAAATAACGGACAGGCCTGCCCGCCACCTTAACCACAAGGCCGGCGCGAACAAGGTCGTTGAGGTACTGGCTCGCCAGACTCCTGGAGATGATGAGCGTCTCGGCGATGTCGGAGGTGGACAGACGGGCAAGGTCGTCGAGCGAGACGGCAGAGGTGAGGGCCTCGAGATGCTCGAGAATCCTGTCCCTCATGTCGACGGGCTTCTTTGCCAAGCTGTCCTGTGCGGTCTTGTCCATGACTTCTTACCTCCTCGTACAAGGAGTATAAGGGGAACACAGAGAACGGAAGGGGGCGCGTGGGGGAATCAACAGCCCCGAGGAGAAGTTCACCACTTGAGGGGCAGAAAACAACGGCCATTGAACATTCAGGGCCGACGCTCAACACTTCGGCTCGACACTTCGCTTTGGAAAGGGCCCTGCGCGCCGGGGTCCCAACATAAAGAAGGGCCCCGGCGCGCAGGGCCTAAAGCTTAACCATGCGCGCGGCGATGCGGGCGCAGTCGCAGGCGGCCTTCTTCTCGAAGGTGTTGTAGTCGACGACCTGGCCCTCGGCGCAGGGCTTGTCGCTGATGGCGCGCACGACGACGAGGGGCACGCCGTTGAGATAGGCGGCCTGCGCGATGGTGCAGCCCTCCATCTCGCAGCACAGGTCGCCGAAGGTCGCGAGGATGCGCTCCTTCTGTTCCGCGGGCGAGACGAACTGGTCGCCGGAGACGACGCGGCCCTCGAGGACCTTAATGTCGGGGGCGACGGCGGCCGCGGCGGCGCATGCCGCCAGCAAGGGCCGGAACGGATCGCGCAAGATCAAGGCGTCGCCCAGGAGGTCGGGCGTTACCGTCAGCCGGCGCCGCGTCTGCCGCATCATGAGGGAGAACGGCCTGGCCGGCACATACGGCAGGAAGAGGTTCAAGGTGCACCCCGGGGCGGTCAACGAGGCCGACGTGCCGAACGTCGTCGCGCGCGGCTTCGGCGGCAGGGCGCCGCGCACCCAAATATGCAGCGACCTGGCCTGCGTACGCGTCGGGGCATCGTGGAACTACGTCTGCCTGCTCGTCGACCTCTGCAACGGGGAGATCGTCGGCCACTCCGCAGGACCGAGGAGGGGCGCGCGAGCTCCGAGCCAAGCTCTCGGATTACGTGCACTGGTACAACAACTTCAGGATCCACTCGACACTGGGCTACATGTCGCCGGTCGAGTTCAGGGAGGCGGGACCGTCCCTCCCGGAATCGTCCAAATTGGTGTTGCCAATCCATAGCCAATCCAGCCATCATCTCCGCGAAGGCGGACGTCAGGAAAAGCTCGGCTTGAGCTCGGTCGGACGCGATCTGTGGGGCATCATTCAGGCTCAGGGGGTCTCCTTGTCTTCTTCGGTCGCAACCTGAATGATAGGAACGGCCCCTTCTCTCTTTCCCTTTCGTTTTCGACGCGTCACTCTCTCGGCGGGCTTAAGGCCCGCGCTCGCGGGTGCAGGGGCTGCGCCCAAACCCCAAAAACTTAACGCCGTGTTCGAAGCGTTTCCGGACGTCAGCGTAATCTCAAATCCCGTTAGTCAACTCATGAGCAAGCCACCTGAGACTACTCATTTCTCCTACTGGCAATGAAGACCTGCGACCTGCAGTTTTGCAAACTGTTTGAAAGCCACCTGCGTTGATTCACTTCCTATTGCAGCTGGCGTCTTGCACGCGAAAAGGCATTTGAGTTTCAAAACGGGCGTTTCGGCGCTATCGAGCCTTCAAAGGCATCCCGCTGCGCCCTTTGGGACTAAACAAAAACTCAAAGCCCTGAGTTCGAAAATAGTTTTTGGAGTTGTCCCGGCTTTTGTCACCGAAGCCGACGAAACGCGACAGGGTGTCACCTGGCGGCACTCGATTCGAGACGGCACCGAAAACTGGATGCAACCAGAATTACGGGACGGCAAACCCGAAGCCATCGAGTAGCGATAGAAAAAAGCCCGGGTGCCGTGGGGCATCCGGGCCTTTGCTAGCAACTTAATGTTGCGGGCAGCTTAGAACTTGTGGCCGCACTTCTTGCAGACGCGCAGCTTGTTCTTGCCGTCCTTCTCGTGACCGA
>JAXIZX010000385.1:0-11395 GCA_036303765.1 Collinsella sp.
CGCACGGAGGCATCGGAACAAAACGCCCGCGTCACCTTGTCCATAATGCCGTACATGCGCTCGGCGGCCTCTTAAGAAGCGCCGTCATATCCTTGTCGAATATCTTTGGCGTTAAAGCCCAGGGCGCAGGATCTCCGTGGTAGAGCGCATGGGTTTGAGACAAGTATTCGTCGCCTTTGCGACGACCAGGTAGGTCACCTTCGCGCGTGCGTACGATGCGTTCAAAATAATCTTCGAGCTCTCGCGTCTTCAATGTTGCCACGTTACCCTCCATTGCTTGATTTTTTGCTCATGCTACGCCAGCACGCCACGACTTCGGCGCGCTTGAATAGGCTTCTAAATTAGCAACACATTTTTGCATGGGGCGGCATGAGGCAACATATACTCCTGCTCAAGCGCATGCCCAGCCCCGCAACAAAAACGCCAGACGGGCAAGCCGTCTGGCGCTATCAGAGTGAGCTATACGCCGAGTCTAATCGTAGACGCCCATTTTAAGCAGTATGAAGGTCGGAGCGCCGTCGCCCTGCGCGACGCGGACCGTGCAAGTCTCGGTACGGCCCATGGATGCGTCCGCTTGAATTGCGGCGATGAACTGGTTCTTTGGCAGGCCGTAAGTGCTCTCGGGGATGTCGGAAGGAAGTAACATGCCGCCAGCACTGTAGACCTCATAGGTGAGCTCGTAGATGTTGTCGCCAAGGTCAGTCGCGCCCGTAACGATGGCACACGGTGGGTTGTAATTTCCCTGGCCATATTCCTGTTTCAGATACAAGTACCCGTCATGCGCTTCGGCCGAATCGGCAAGCATCTGCCCACCCGACCCTTTATCAAAGGTCATGTCAGCATCCGAGAGCGTCAGACCCGTCAGGCGATTGAGTTCCCTATTGATCACATCGGTCGCCATGCGCTGATAGTGACCGTTGTCATAGTCGCCTTTCTCGATTCGATACGGCGCGTTGTCAATAAAATGGCACCAGATAAACTTGACCAGCTTGTATTTCTCGTCATCAGAAAGTCCGTCAGTCGAATCGAAGCCGCCCGCCTGATACCAGTCCCAATCGAAGTGCTCCTCCGTAAAGTTCGACAGGAACAAGTTCGCCGCGGCATAAGTTGCCTGGTCGTTGAGGTCGACCTTTACGCTGCTGCCCGTCTGCCCGGGCTCTTCCGGCTCCTCTTGCTCTTCGGCAGGCTTCTCCTTGGCGCTTCCCTGGTCCTTGTGCTCGGCCGAACCCTCGTCAGACCCCAGCACCGTAATCTGCGATGAATTGCCCTGCCCAAGCGGACCCAGCACGCCGGTCAGCGCCAGAGCGGCACCGCCGGCAACGAGCACGCCCACCACGCACATGCCGACAATCACCGCGCGCTTATACGACTTCTTCTGCACGTAAGGCATCCCTGCCGCCGGCATCGGTGCGGGCTCAGCAGCAGGCAGCCGGAGAAGCGGCGCCCATGCGTGCCCCGCAGTTCGTGCAAAAATCAGTTCCGTCGGGCATCTCGGAGCCACACTTGGTGCAAAACATATTCGGGCATCCCCTCACAACAAACGGCATCTGTCTCCTTCATATTGAGCCCTCACGGCCCAAATGTGTTGCGCAACATTGGCCACAGCCTCCGGACGCCGGCAAAACGTGCCGGGCCCTACCCCGTCACGCGCACGCTGGGGCAAAGGTCTGCCAGTGGGCACTCGTCGCACTTGGGTTTTCGGGCGTCGCAGATCTCGCGGCCAAAGGTGATCCACTGGTGGTTGACCGACTCCCAATACTCGTGCGGCAAAATCTTGAGCAGATCTTGCTCGGTCTTGAGCGGCTCTTTGGCATGCGTCTTGGGACTCAGCATCAGGCGGTGCGCGATGCGGTTGACATGCGTATCCACCGCGATGCCTTCCACGATGCCGTACCCCACGTTGAGCACGATGTTCGCTGTCTTGCGCCCCACGCCCGGCAGCTTGACGAGTTCCTTCATGTCGGCCGGCACCTCGCCGCCGTAGTCGGCAACGATCATCTGCGCGGCCTCCACGGCATGCTTGGCTTTGCTCTTATAGAAGCCGAGCGACTTGATGGTCTCGGCCACATCGGCCACGCTCGCCCCCGCCATGGCCTCGGGTGTGGGCCACTGGGCAAACAGCTTCGGCGTCACCTTGTTGACCTGCGCGTCGGTCGTCTGAGCCGAGAGCAGTACTGCGATCAGCAACCTAAAGGGATTCTCGTGGTCCAAGAAGCACTCGACCGGGCCATAGCGACGGTTAAGGCGCTCGCACACCTCGATGGCGCGTTCGCGTTTGGCGGCATTGGTCTCGCGTGGCATAACGACTCCTCGGCTCGGCAGAAACATAACTTCACGGAAACGATTGTCCCACGTACGGGGGCTTTAAGCCTCCAAAAATGCGCCGGTCTGGCGGCCCCACAGGCTTGCGTACTCGCCGCCTGCCTCAACGAGCTGCGCATGCGTGCCATCCTCGACAATCTCGCCGTCTGCCAGCACCACGATGCGGTCGAGCGCCGCCACGGTGGACAGGCGATGCGCCACCACAATGGAGGTGCGGCCGCGCATCAGGTTCTCGAGCGCCTCCTGCACCAGCGCCTCGGACTCACTGTCCAGGGCAGAGGTCGCCTCGTCGAGCACCAGGATCGGCGCGTCGGTAAGGATGGCACGGGCGATGGCCACGCGCTGGCGCTGGCCGCCCGAAAGCTTAACGCCGCGCTCGCCCACCATGGTGTCAAAGCCATGGGGCAAGCGGTCGATAAACTCAGTCGCGTTGGCCAGACGCGCAGCCTCGCGAATCTGCTCGTCGGTAGCGTCGGGTCGACCGTAGGCGATATTCTCGCGAATGGAGCGGTGGAACAGCAGTGCCTCCTGCGGCACGTAGGCAACCTGGCGACGCAGGCTCTGCTGCGTGCAGCGCGAGACGTCCTGACCGTCCACGAGCACGCGACCGCCCTGTACGTCGTCCAGGCGCAGCAACAGCTTGGTGAGTGTCGTCTTGCCCGAGCCCGATTTGCCCACCAGGCCCACGCGCTGGCCCGCCGCCACATGGAGCGTCAGGTCGTTGAACACACTCTCGCCCGCCGCGGCATCACGGTATGCAAAGCTCAAGTGCTCAAAATCAATCGCGCCCTCGCCCACCTTGAGCTCGGGGGCGTTCTCGTCGTCTGCCACCAGACGCGGCTCGTCCAGCACGCGCGTCATCTCGGCGGCGTCGCCCAGCGCGCGATTGATGCGCTGCATCATGGAGCTCACGTAGTTCAAACGCATGGTGAGGTTGTACGTATAGGTAAAGATCATGACGAGCGCGCCGGCCGAAATGCCAAACCACGCGTTGCCGCCCGCAACGAACACACTCACCACGGCCATGGTGATAACGATAAGGCCTGAGGTCGTAAAGTTGCGTTGCATCATGGCGTGCATCGAAACCGTCTCGGCATCGCGCGCGGCACGGTCGGCGGTATCGAATAGGTCGCGCTCAAAGTCCTCGCGCCCACAGGTCTTGACGGCCAGAATGTTCGTGACCGCGTCGGACAGCACGCCCGACAGCTTGTTCTGCGCGGCGGACGTCGCGGCCGAAAGTGGCATGATACGCTTGTACATAAGCCAGACAAATGCAATATAGACGACCATGATGCCCACCAGGATCACGGTAAACGTCGGCACCACCGGGGCGAGTGCTGCCACCGTGCAGACAACCGAGGTGATAGTGGGGATGAGCGAATACACCGTCACGTCCACCAGACCCGTGTAGCCGCTCATAAAACGGCTCGTCTGGCTCACAAGCGATCCGCCAAATCGGCTGGTGTGGAATGTCATGGATTGATTGGAGAGCGTGTCGAAGCACAAGCGCGCCAGGTGATAATTGCCCGCAATCTCGAGCTTGTAGACGGTGTAGTCCTGCAGCTTGGAGAGGATCTGGCCTACCAGGTTAACGAGCACGAGCGCCAGAATGTAAGGGCCAAAGACCTCAAGCACCTGGTCGCCCGCCACGGGGCCGACTTGGACGCGGTCGACGATAAGGGCCATCACGTAGGTGTTGGCAAACGTAAGCAAAAAGATATAGCCCGCCGACGAGAATACCGAGAGAAAGACGATCAGCGGCTGCGTGCGCGTGACATCCCAAAAACGTTGCAACGTGCGGCGCACGGTGGAGCGTTTGAGCGGACTGGTGCTTCTCTGAGACATGGGCTTCCTTTCGCGTCTGATAGGGCGAAACGCCATTGTTGCACACTAAAGCGCACTTCAGGCAAGCACGATGCGAAAAGCGCCCGCGCCCCGCGCTTGCGCCGACGCCCCGCCGTCCGTTGCGGCTAGCCCTCGTCTTCCTGGCCCGCAAGTAAGCCTGCGGACTCCAAGCCCAAAATCTCGTCGGCCTCCTCGGCATCTTCCAGGGCGTCGATGTCCTTGAGCTTGCGCTCCATAACGTTGGTGCGCGTGGTGATAATGCCCTCGACCGTCTTGCCCGCGGTCTCAATCTGCTGCTGGGCGCGGCGCAGCGCCGCCTGATAGCGCGGCAGCTCAGCCTTGACGGCGGAAAGCACGCGTAGCACGTCGTCGGTGCGTTTTTGCAGCCTAAACGTCTGATAGCTCATCTGCAGGCTGTTGAGGATGGCGGCCATGGTACTGGGGCCGGCAACGTTGACGTGATAGTCGCGGCCCAGGGTCTCGATAAGCCCGGGGTGACTGACGACCTCGGCATACAGGCCCTCAAACGGCACGAACATGATGCCAAAATTGGTCGTCGCGGGCACGCTCAGGTACTTCTCACAGATGTCCTTTGCCTCGCGTTTCACCATCGCATCGAGCGTCTTGCGCGCAGCGGCGACGGCCTCCGCGTCGCCCGACTCCTGGGCGTCGAGCAGATGCTCGTACGCGTCGCCCGGGAATTTGGAGTCGATCGGCAGCAGCACGGGATCGCCCTCGTCTACCGGCAGCTTGACGGCAAACTCAACACGCTCCGAGGCGCCAGGCTTGGTGGCAACGTTTTCCAGATACTGATCGGGCGTAAGGATGTCCGTCAGGATCGCGCCCAGCTGCACCTCGCCCAAAATGCCGCGCGCCTTCACATTGCCCAGCACGCGCTTGAGGTCGCCCACGCCGGTGGCGATAGATTGCATGTCGCCCAGACCCTTGTACACGGCCTCGAGCTGGTCGCTCACCTGCTTAAATGATGCAGACAGACGGTCGTTGAGCGTACGGGAGAGTTTCTCGTCCACCGTCGCGCGCATCTGGTCGAGCTGAACGTTGTTGTCCTTGCGAATGGCACCCAGCTGGACATCGACCGTCTCGCGCACCTTGTCCAGGCGGTGCTCGATACCCTCGCGGTTGGCGCCAAGCTGTTGGGCCGTCTCACGGCGCAGGTCATCCATACGGTCGCCAGCCTGCGAGAACTCACGCGCGATGGTCAGGTAGCGTTGCTGCTCCACGGCCGCATCGGTTGTCTGCTGCTGCGCGATGGCATTTGCCGTGCGGCGGGTTTCTGCCAGCGCGACGTTGAGGGCATCGAGCGCGCTGTTGGCCTGCTCGAGCGCCACAAGCGTCTCCGCGTCGTTGCCGCCACGCTCTCGCAACTCGGCACGAAGGCCTTTAAGCTGCAGGGCGCAAACCACGGCAACTCCCACCGCCACCAAGGCAATCACAACAAGCGCAATTTCAATAGCAGACATAGACTCCGCCCAACAAACCCAATCGATTATCAATCAAAACCGCGATCAATCTTACCCCGCCACACGCACCGGGCGCCCGGCCCCTTCTTGGGTGCCCCTCTCCTCCGCATATTCCATAATGCGGCGCGCCGTCTCCCTGCTCACCTTTGAGTCATCGCCGGCTAAGTATGCGTACACATTTCCCTTATTCAGATTCAAATCGCGGCAGAGACCGTAGCGTGTTATGCCCGATTCCCCTAGCGCTCCCAATGTTCTTTTTCGCATCAGGGCGTTGATCCTTCTATCCGCCACTGGCTTTTCCTTCACCGCTCTATACGCGCGCCAAACGTTGGCATAACGGTTAGGGAGCTCACTTTTGGCGCATAGAGACGCCATGCCACCCGCTTGATCGTACAAGGACAAAACACCTCGGTAATCCTCTTCCATCCACGAGCCCTCGGATAAACCCAGAACGTATTCGGCTTTTCCTTGCGCCAAGGCGAGCAAAAACAGAGGCTCCGCCACGCGCGGCGCAA
The DNA here is from genome assembly GCA_036303765.1 of Collinsella sp. GTDB lineage: Bacteria > Actinomycetota > Coriobacteriia > Coriobacteriales > Coriobacteriaceae > Collinsella. The sequence goes on from JAXIZX010000385.1 coordinate 6,164, forward strand.
CCGTCGTCGCCTGCTCAACCAGTTTTCTAAAACTCAGCGACTGCTGCCCGGACAGCTCTCGGCAATAGCCTTTCAAAAATCCCTCAAAGGTCAGATTCAACCGAGCACCTCCTTTTTGTATTGCCTGTATGCACAGACCATCTCTTGATAACTCCGCTCCGAAGGCGACGACGCCAGCGCTTCTCCCTCGTCGAATATAAGCCGTTCGAGCAGATCCCAATCAAGTCGGTCGATAAACGCTCGGCTATGGAGGTCGACGATGTCGTTCGGACGGTAGGCATAGAGCTTCATTACCGCCAGGTCCTCCAAGGATGGCGTAAAGTACCTGATAAAACGCGCCCCAATATCTACGGGAATCAAACGATCTTCGTAATTGAATGGCATCTGATTACAATATGCCACCGCCATACCATTCACCTCGGGGTATCGAGCTATGATCTCGCGGAGGCACCTATCTGCCTCAAACACATCAATGTCATGTGTAACCGACCGATTCGTCACATCGTTTAGCATGAAGGCGCTTCCTCCCACCAATACAACGCTCGGCCTATCGTCTCGTGGGCCTATTTCCAGCTCCGCCTCTTCATCAATGCCCAAAAGAGTCTGCTCTAAATCCTGCTTATACATAGTAAATCCTATTATTATTCATTTTCAATAATACTATTCAGTCGCACGACAGGACCCACAGGATGCAAGAATTCTACTCGTGGCGATAATTCGTACACCCTGGAAGTCCTAATGTGACAAACGCTAACTCTCCCAGCCGGCACGGACGGTTGCTACGACATCGCCTAGGCGCTGGCCGAGAGCTGCCAAGTGCTGAAGCACCTCATTGGGCGAGGCGCCGTTGAGAATGCAGGTGAGCGCATACGAGACCAGGAAAATCGCCGCAAGTCCTAACGGAATGAGCACAATCATCGCTAACGTGCGCAGGCGCTGGCCCGCGCGGCGGTGACGCGTGCGGCGCTTGTCGAACGCAAGCTCCTGCGCATATGAATCTTGTTGTACGGAATAGTTCTCTGGCGCCGATCCGCCCGCAGGCGAAACCGCGGGCGTGGCATTTTGCACAGGGGGCTGGGCGGTTACCCCTTGCATTTGCATCTCCATGAGCCGTTGCTGCTGACGCAACATGCGCTCAGCTTGTTGCTGCGGAGTCTCAAGAAACAGATCCATGCTGGCCTCCAAAATCGGAGCATTCGACGCTTACGATCAGCATCCCGCACCGCCAAGGCCACGGCAACGCAATCCGTAGCAATAGCTGCGAAGTTTCTTGTTGACAAAAGCTGTCGAAAACCTCAACAACTCCCCTACCAGCACTTTCTCTGAGCTTTTTTATCGAATGATCTTTTGCCCTTCCACCAACCCGCCAACTAACCAAAAGCTGACCAAAAGCTTGACGGAAATTGTGAAGACCGGGACCCCACACAAAAAGTGCCGCCCCAAAGGGGCGGCACACAAACTTATTATCAGCTTTTCTGTAACGAGCATGCGACGACTCAACGCCGGAGCGCAGGGCGGGGAAACCTTTGCCTCGCGCGACCCTGCGAAGCCGTGAGCGAGAGGGAAAGGTTTCCCCGCCCTGCGCTCCGTGGTCGGTGGGGGCAGATTACATGCCCGAAAGACCGCGAGCAGCGGTGGCACACAAAAACGCCAAGACTAGAATCACGAGCGAACCGGCAATGTCGGCCACCACGCCCGTAAAACGACGCTCAAACAGCCAGCTCTCGAAATGCGGGGCGACATTGCGCCAAACACGCCACAACAAGATGCCCATGCCGATGACGCCGGGAATATTGAGCAGCAAAATCTCGGAGCACAGGAGGCCAATCAGGTTTCCGGCGGCAAAGCCCGCATCGCCCTCGCAGTATTTGCGATAAATCATGTACAGCATGTACGCCACAAACGGCTGCAGACACGCCGAGATAAACGTAACCACCATCGAGGGGTCTTGAGAAAAGACATCGGTGAGCTTATCCACACTCGTGGCATCCTTAGAGGCCAGGAACAGACCGATGACCACCACGGGCACCACGCCCAAGATAACCTCGACCATCGTAAACAGCTTGGCGGTCAGGTCCTCACTCGCCGAATTCAAATGGGGCGCCCACTCAGGATGAGCATGCGCGCCGACCTTCTTGTCCTTCTCGGCACGATCGGCCTTGTTGCCCTCAGGGACCCGACGACCAGGATCCTTGCGAGTCCCCGCCGCAGCAACCCGAGCCAGAGACTTCTTACCCATACAAAAACACCCCATCAGGTAGTAGATAAACTAAAAGTCGCTACCCAGTGTACCCCACCCATGAACGGTGCCGTCCCAACCAGCCCCACATAAAAACGTGCCGCCCCATAAGGGGCGGCACACAAACTTTAGTATCAGCTTTTCAGTAACGAGCAAGCGACGACCCAACGCCGGGGCGCAGGGCGGGGAAATACCTTTGCCTCGCGCGACCCTGCGGAGCCGTGAGCGAGCGGGAAAGGTATTTCCCCGCCCTGCGCCCCGCAGCAGTCAGCGCCAAGCGCTAGTAGTTCACCACCTGCTCCTCAAAGTACGCCTTCGGGTGGTTACAAACCGGGCACACCTCGGGCGCCTCGGCACCAACATGCAAGTGCCCGCAGTTCAGGCACTTCCATACCTTCACGCCCTCGCGCTCAAACACCTCGCCCGACTCAATACGCTCGACAAGCTTGTTGTAGCGCTCCTCGTGAGCCTTCTCGACAGCACCGACGCCACGGAACTTTGCGGCAATCTCGGTAAAGCCCTCCTCCTCGGCGGTCTTGGCGAACTCGTCGTACATCGTGGTCCACTCGTAGTTCTCGCCCGCAGCGGCATCACGCAAGTTGTCCAGAGTGTCGGGAACGGCGCCGTCGTGCAGATACTTAAACCACAGCTTGGCGTGCTCGGACTCGTTGCCCGCCGTCTCGGCAAAGATATTCGAGATCTGAACGTAGCCATCCTTCTTGGCCTTAGATGCGTAGTAGCGATACTTGGTGTGCGCCTGGGACTCACCGGCAAAAGCGGTCTCGAGGTTCTTCTTGGTCTGAGAGTTCTCAAAATCCATAGGTGTACTTCCCTTCAACACATGCCGCCCGTAGGCTTCAAGCGGCCTTGTCTTTAGGGTGCCCTCATGTCGAAAATCTAAACCTTGCAATCCTGTTTTTCAGATTCGGGCGGGCTACACGCTTAGCCAGCGGTCGCCCTCCACGCGACAAAAGCCCTCACGCTCCAAGTCGGCCAAGATGCCTGCGACAAGATCGTGATCGACCGGCTCGCGGCCTGCCGCCGCCTCCATTTCGTTGACACCCGCCACCGCCTCGGCGAGTGTGATGCCCGCCGGCCGCCCATCGCGCGCAGCCAGCAGCATGCGCACAATATGGGCACGCTTTTGACGGCGCGAGCCCTCAAACTTGGACTGACGGCTATAGCCTGCCGAGCGCCTGGACGGATTGGGCAGCGTCTTCTTAAGATACGCGCCATAATCCAGCAGCGCGTAATACCACGCGCGCGGCGTGTCGGCATCGTCTTGAGGCGCGGCAAAGGGCGCAATCTCATCCACCGCCGCACCATGGGCCGCCGGACAGGCGGATTGGATCAGCGGCACCAGCTCGCGATCGGGAACGGCCGGCACGTCGGGAAAGAAATGATGCAGAAAGACCGTGCGCACGTTGGTCTCCAGATACACACCCGGCAGATCGAACGCAAACGACCGGATGCCCTGCGCCGTCGCCGGGCCAATACCGGGCAGGGCGACCAGGTCGCGCGTCTCACGTGGAAACTCCCCGCCCCAGTCCGTCACAACGCACTGTGCAGCCCTGTGAAGCGCCAGGGCGCGACGATTGTAGCCCATCCCCTGCCAGGCATCCAAAACGTCGGAAGGAGCGGCCTGAGCGAGCGCCTGTACGGTCGGAAAGCGGTCGAGCCACGCGGGCATACGCGTCTCCACACGCGGCACCTGCGTTTGCTGCAGCATAACCTCGGAAAGCCAAATAATGTACGGGTCGCGCGTGCGGCGCCACGGAAGGTCGCGATAATGCAGGACCCCTTCCGAACGAATCATAGAACGAAAGGGGTCCTGAATCATGGCTATGCTCCTTATGCGGCGCTATTCCTCCCGGCAAGCGCACGCACAGGTGGCGTACTCGGGAAACGCATCGCGGTCGGCGAACTTGGAATCGACGGCCGGAAACTGGCGGTGAGCGACGATATCGCCCAGCGAAACGGAATCGAGGTAGTCGCGCATCAGCGCTTGAGCTCCGGCCCACAGGGGATGATAGCAGCACGTACCCATGCGTGCACAGTCGCCATCGGGCGCAGTGCAATCGTTCATGACCATGGGACCCTGAACGGCCTCAACGACCTGGCGGATGGTGACATCGTCTGGGCTGACCTTAAGACGCATGCCGCCATGGACGCCACGCAGGCTCTCCACAATACCGGCCTGAACCAAACCATGCTGGATCGAACGGGCAAACGAATACGGGACATTGACCTCTTCGGCGGCGGTGCGAACAGAAAGCAGACGCTCCGGGTCCTCGGCAAGCATCGCGAGCATGCGAAGGGCGTAATCAGTCTTCCTCGATATGTCCATTTTTCCCCTTTCAAGGAATAGGAACAGCTCGAACGAGCTCCGGGGCCGAGCTTACGTCGAGACGTCAATGGCCGTATGGACGCCCAAATAGCAAAACGGGTGCCCACTGAATGCCGCGTTTGAAGCCTCTTGCATCAAAAACGGCCCACAGTGCAATTGCGTATAACCTAACCCCCTGCTTCGTTGAACTGGTGTTGTGCAACAAACGCCTTGTATGAGCACATGCCTCAAACGGAGCTTGTCCGGATTGGAAGGATTTGCTTTTGGGCGAAAGGGGCCGATGGGATCAAGGTCCTATCAAACGCAAAAAGCCACGTCCGAAGACGTGGCTTTAATTGCGTTGGCGGGAAGTACGGGGCTCGAACCCGCGACCTCCGACGTGACAGGCCGGCGCTCTAACCAAACTGAGCTAACTCCCCAGGCAGTCGTTCGCGTTTGTTTCCGCTCGCGTGCGCTGCGGGGATTAGTATACACAGAAGTCTGTCCGGCGCGCAACAACTTTTTTGAAAAAATTTTTCGGGGCCATCCGGGAGGGTCTCCGGGGCTGAGGGCGGGGGTTAAGTTTGCTGCTCTACAGTCCTGCGCAAGACGGAAAGCACATTAAGTGCTTTCCTTTGCGTGCGGAACTCGCGACAAACTTAACCCC
>JAXIZX010000386.1:0-4948 GCA_036303765.1 Collinsella sp.
GCCATGGCAACGCAGCTGGCGCGTCTTTCGGGCTGTCCGGTCGTGTGGTACAGCGCCGACGCCGAGGGCGATGACCTGCTGCCGCGTGCGACATACACGGCCGTGGGCGATGCCGCACCGGTGCACGAACTGGCGCCGCAGATGCCGCCGCGGCTCTCGGCATCCGCCTATGTGGGAACGCCGCTCGACGCCACGTTTGGCGGCTCGGCGTTTTATGGCATCTACCTGACGGTTCGCACAGGCGACGGCTTCGCGCGCTCGGGCGACCCCGCCTCGGTGGTGGGCGTGCTGGCTATCGTTGCCGAGCCCGACGTGCTGACGCACGAGGAGCGAACACTTGCCGATGCCATCGTGAGCGAAGGCGAGCTGGCACTCGATCGCGCCCGCGCCATGGAGGCCCGCGAGGAGGCGGCGGTGCTCGCCAAAAACGAACAGCTGCGCGCCAACCTGCTGCGCTCCATCTCGCACGATCTGCGTACGCCGCTCACCAGTATTTCGGGCAATGCCGATGTCCTGCTCGATCAGGGCTCGACCGGCACCGCGGTGCTCGATGCCCAGACGCGCCGCGGCCTGCTTCTATCCATTCGCTCGGATGCGCTGTGGCTCAACGCCACCGTCGAGAATCTGCTCGCCATCACCAAACTCGAGGGTGGCGGCATGCATCTGTCGACTACGCTCGAGCTCATGGACGATATCGTCGAGGAGGCGCTGCGCCACGTAAGTCCGGCCGTGCGTGAGCACGACCTTAAGGTGGTGGCGTGCGATGAGCCGGCGCTCGTTAACGTCGACGCGCGTCTGATGGTGCAGCTGGTGGTCAATCTGGTGAACAACGCCATCACCTATACGCCCGCAGGCTCGCATATCGTGATTTCGATTGGCGTCGACGATGGACGCGTGGCGTGCTCGGTGGCCGATGACGGCCCGGGCATTGCGCCCGAGGACCGCGAGCGGATCTTTGAGTCGTTCTACACCGCCAACCACGGTTTGGCCGACAGCCACCGTAGCGTGGGCCTGGGACTTTCGCTCTGCCGCTCCATTGCATTGGCACATGGCGGTAGCATAGAGGTTGCCGCGGCGGACCCGCACGGCTCGGTCTTTACGATTGAGCTTCCCGTCGCCGATGTTTCGTTTGATAAGGAGTAGCGCTGTGCCGAACTCTGCCGTAAAACCGCTCATCTTGGTCGTTGAGGACGACCCCGCCGTTCGCAATCTTATTGTTGCCGCGCTCGAGGCGCACGGCTTGCGCCATATGGCCGTGGAGACCGCCCATGCCGCTATTGCCGCTGCCTCGTCGCAGGCGCCGAGCATCGTGCTACTCGATCTGGGCCTGCCCGATATGGACGGCGTCAAGGTGGTGGAGTCGGTGCGCGCATGGTCGGGCATGCCGATCATCGTGGTTTCGGCGCGCAGCGAGGACGCGGACAAGATCCGCGCACTCGATGCCGGCGCCGACGATTACCTGACCAAGCCGTTTTCGGTCGAGGAGCTGCTCGCGCGCATTCGTACGACACTCAGGCGCCTTTCGTATGCGCAAACGGGCGGCGTTGCCTCCGAGGGCTCGTTCGATACCGGTGAGCTGCATATCGATTTTGATGCCGGCATCGCCACGATGGATGGCGAGGAGCTGCATCTGACGCCGATCGAGTATAAGCTCTTGTGCCTGCTGGCGCATAACGCCGACAAGGTACTGACGCACCAGTTTATCCTGCACGAGATTTGGGGCACGGCGACCAAGAGCGACCTGGCAAGCCTGCGCGTCTTTATGGGCACGTTGCGTAAGAAGATCGAGTCCGACCCCGCGCATCCGCGCTATATCCAAACGCACGTGGGTATTGGTTACCGATTGGTCATCCAGGGATAGGTCGGCATCCGCCATCCCAATATGAGTTGCGGTGAAATACGGTCTAAATTTGCCTAATTCCAGGCAAACAGTCCGTATTCCACCGCAACTTTGTTTATTTGCCCTTGGGCTTGCTGGCGTAAAATTTTTTCTTTTTGGGCTTGCCGGCGGGGGAGGGCTTGCCGACAAAGTTGGGCTTGCCGTTGCCGGTCTGCGCGTGCGCGGGCGCTGCCGCGCGAGGCTTGCGGGCCTCGGGGTTGCGCAGCTCCTCGGTTCGCTCGGCAATCTCCTCGGCGCTAAAGCCGACCTCGGCCATGGCATCTTCGATGGGCAGGCGGCGCACGATATAGCAGTGGTGCACCTTCTGGTTGCGCGCGAAATCCTCGGGGATGGTCTGTGCCGTAATGTCCTCCAGCACGACGCCCGCTCGTGCGAGCTTGCGCGTCTCGGGGCGGAAGCCGCGCAGGTTGCAGCTAAAGATGGCATGGCCGCCCTGTGCGAGCAGGCGCGACACGCCGGCCAAAAGCTCAACATGGTCGCGCTGGACATCCCAGGTGCGACGGCCCATCTTGGACGAGTTCGAGAACGTGGGCGGGTCGACAAAGATCAGGTCCCAGCGGTTGCGCGTCTGGCGCTGGTCACGAATCCAGGCGAGCACGTCATCGCGCACAAAGTGATGCTGCGGCCCCACAAAGCCGTTCTGACGCATATTGCGCTCGGCCCAATCCAGGTAGGTGTTCGAGAGGTCGACCGTCACGGTCTCCTCGACGCCGCCGTCGGCTGCGTAGCAGGTGGCAGTGCCGGTGTAGGCGAACAGGTTGAGGAAACGGCGCGCCTGCTTGGCGTGCTCGCGCACCAGGTTGCGGGTGACGCGGTGGTCCAAGAAGATGCCGACGTCCAGGTAGTCGTCAAAGTTGACGGCAAAGGTGAGGCCGCCCTCTTCGATGAGCGGCAGGCGACGGCGCGCGATGTTGGCGCGCTCACCCGATGCGCCCTTGCCGGCGCCCTGCTTGCCGTACTGCGAGCCGCCGCGCGAACGCATGCGGGCCTTGGCGTGCACGTGCTCGGCCGGAACATCCAGGATACGCGGCGCGATGGCCAGAATATCGAGCATACGGGCCTGGGCCAGTGCGGGGTCGATGGTCTTGGGCGCGGCGTATTCGGCAATGACGAGCCAGCGGCCCGGCGTCTGCGGGCAACCCTCGTACAGATCGATGGCGGCAGAGTAATCGGGCAGGTCGGCATCGTAGACGCGGTAGCAGCTCACGCCCTCGCGCTTTGCCCACTTGCGACGCAGGCGAGCGTTCTTGCGCAGACGGTTGGCGAACTGCTCGGACTCGGGGATGAGCACGGGCAGCGGCTTGCCATCACCCAGGTCGAGCGTGGCGGTAGGTTCGGGCATGAAGGTGTCGGCGGCTTCGTCGCTGATGACGTCGTCGGCGTCCGCGGTCTCGCCCTCGGCGTTTGCGCTGGTCGCAGCCTCAAACGCTGCGGCGGCGTGGTCGAGCGAAGGCCAGACTTCGACGGTCGCCTCTTCGTTGTTGGGCATGACGGCGATGGAGCGCGCGGGCTCGGCGTGGAGCGCGCGGGCCATAAGGCCATCGCGGGTGAGCGCGGCGACCGGTGCCGAAGCGAGCTCGGGCGCGCGGCGCAGCTCGCCGACCAGCGTCATGGCGTCGTGCATGAGCGAAAGCGGGGTCTCGGTGGTGTCTGCGACTACGGCGGCTCCGGCGACGGCGCCAGCATGGTCCAGCACGGTGGCGGACTTGGCGGCGCAAAAGTCGACAAAACGCTTGTAACCAGCGCTCTTGACCATGCGCTCGGCGGTCTTGCGAGCGGCGGGGTCGATGTCTGCGGCCACGATGCGCGCCTGGCGCTCGCGCGCTGCCGCCTCGCGCTCGCGCGCCTCGGCAAGCAGCTGCTCCCACAGGACAGCGTCGTGCAGCTGCCAGCCCTCAAAGCCCCAGCGCTCGCGTGCGGCGCCCGGGGCGCGGTCGGTCAGAATGTTCACGGCCTCCAGCAGCAGACCGCCGCCGGCGCACGAGGCATCGATTAGCGTGGGAAGGGCTTCGTTTTCGTAATCGTCGGCCGTCAGCTCGCGCTCGCATAGTGCGGTCCAGCCGACCTGCGCCAGCACCAGGGCGGCGTAGTCGGGGCGCAACACATGTGCGCCCTCGCCGGCACGAGTCGCAGCGGGCGGCAGACGCTTGAACAGCGGGTCGCCCGAAAGGTCCAGGCTGATGCTCGCGCGGCGCTGACGCAGCGAAAGCAACAGGTGAACATCGGGGTCGGCGGCATCGACGTCGGCGCGACGGCCCGTGGTCTCGGCCAGACGGTCGCACAGCGCGTCTTTGGCGCGCAGGGCCGAGAAGCGCGTGTTGCGCAGCTGCTCGGTCACGCCGCGGGCGGTGATGGCGATGGTGGCGCCGGGGCGGATGATGGTCTCCCAGGCGATGTCGTAAACGCTATCGTACAGTTCATCGGCATCCTGCGCCTCAAAGCGCCCGAGTACCACGAACACACGGCTCGCCAGGCGCGACCACAGACAGGCGCGGTAGCCTTCTTCGAGCTCGCCCTCAAATGTAGCGCGGCCCTTCAGCCGGCGAACATGCGAAAGCCCGAGGCGTTTAAGCTCATCGGCGAGTGCGGACTCAAAGCCCTCGGGGCAGCTTGCGTAAAATTCCATGGGTGACCTCTCTGGTTGCGTCGCTTCATTATATGATGGATGCTTCGTTTGCCCTTATCCTCGAAAGGAACCCATATGATTGATGCGTGCCCCGATTCCGCCGTGCTCTTTTTTGACGTGGACGGCACGCTGACGTCGTTCGATCCCGACGATATGACCGATAAGGACTTTTCGGCGGTTCGCCCCTCGCAGATGGTCGTCGAGGCGTTTCATCGTCTGCGCGACGCGGGGCACAAGGCGTTTATCTGCACGGGTCGCCCCCTGTGGCTCATCGCGGACAGCTTGCGTGCGCTCGACCCCGCGGGTGTCGTTGCCATGGCGGGCGCCACGCTCGAGGTCGAGGGCCGCGTGGTGCATGAGGACTGCTTTGGCGAGGACGTTATCGAGGAGCTTGCACGCCGTATGGCCGCGGCAGGGATTGA
>JAXIZX010000387.1:0-2617 GCA_036303765.1 Collinsella sp.
ATCACGGAGGTTACCATGTCCAACCAGGGCAAGAAGGTCAAGACCCATTATCGCGGCACGCTCGACGACGGCACGCAGTTCGATAGCTCCTACGATCGCGGCGAGCCGCTGGAGTTCACCTGCGGTGCCGGTCAGATGATCAAGGGCTTCGACGCCGCTGTCGTCGACATGCAGGTGGGCGAGAAGAAGACCGTGCACATTCCTGCTGCCGATGCCTACGGCGAGCACAATCCCGAGATGGTTCTGACCTTCCCGGCCGAGCAGGTTCCCAACATCGAGCAGATCGAGAAGGGCATGAAGCTCTTCCTGTCCACGCCGAGCGGTATGCCCGTCCCCGCCGTGGTCATCGACGTGACGCCCGAGGCCGTGACGCTCGATGCCAACCACGAGCTTGCCGGCAAGGACCTCAACTTTGATATCGAGCTCGTCGAGGTCGAGGGTTAGAGTATGCCTGAACGCTTGGTTTCGACGACATGCTTGGGAAATCTCAACGATCCGTCCTATGAACTCCTGCTTCGCCGGGAGCTGGGCGGTGTCTTTGAAGTTGACGAGCTACTGCTCGATTGGGACCAGGCTGATGTATGCGCGTTTGTGGGCGTGACGGAGCTGGGGCGCACGATCGATGTTCGGCTGGATACTGCCGACGGCGGTCGTCTTGCCGATGGCGACGTGCTCGCCATTGACCGTTCGGGTATGGTGCCCGTGGCGGTTGTCGTGCGCCTGCGCAGCGCCGAGGTTTATTTGGTCGAAGTCGACCGCATGGATCCGATTGCACTCGCGCATGCGTGCTGGGAGATCGGCAACATGCATGCGCCGCTCTTCCGGGGCGACTCGGACGAGCATACCGTGCGCATGTATACGCCGGTGCAGCCTGTTTTGGGCCGCATGCTCCGGGGTGTCGAGGGTGTTCGGCTCTCGGTGGTCACACGTGAGCTCGATGCCAGCCGGCGCTTTGCGTCGAGTGCGGCGGAGGTCGTCGTGAGCATGGCTCCCGACTTTACCATCGTAAAAAAGACGCGCGGCTAAGCGCGCGTATGCGCAAGACGGGCTTTGAGGGGCGACCAATCAAGGTCCGTCTTGCTGTTGATAGGAGGCTTTGGGGGAAGCGTATGGGTCTTGAGGGAATCAAGCTGATCGCCTGCGATTTGGATGGCACGTTGCTGCATCCGGGGGAGCGCGAGCCGCGTTCCGAGGCCTTTGAGCTTATCGATGAGCTGCATCGTCGCGGTATCGTGTTTATGCCGGCGAGCGGCCGTCAATATGCGAGCTTGCGCCACCTGTTTGCCCCGGTGGCCGATGAGCTCGCATATGTATGCGAAAACGGAGCCCTGGTGATGAGCGAGGGACGTGCCGTTGTCAAGCGTTCCATGGAGCGCAGCCTTGCTATGGATATCGCGAATGCCGTGGTTGCGTATCCCCATGCCGACGTGACCCTTTCGTGCGAGGGGCACCTCTACACCATGAGCGGCAATGATGCGTTCGTCGACCATTTACGCTATGAGGTCCACTGCGATGTGGCGGTGGTCGACCGTCCCGAGGACATCGACGAGGACGTCATTAAGATTGCCTTCCAGACGCCCGAGGTTGATCAGCCGGCGGCGCTGGAGCATTTTGAGCGCCTCTTTAGCGACCGTGTCGACGTGATGACGTCGGGAACCGAATGGACGGACTTTATCGGTTTCGGTTCGGGCAAGGGCTCCGCGCTTGCCGATTACGGTCGTGCCCTGGGTATTTCGCCCGATGAGATGATGGCGTTTGGCGACAATGAGAACGATCGCGACATGCTCAACGTCGTGGGCCATCCCTATCTGATGGAGAGCTGTAACCCCTCTATGCGTGGCATCAACGACCGCGTCCGCTACGTGCGCACGGTCGAAGAAGAGCTGCGTCGTCTACTTGCTGAGTAGACATTTGGGACATGTCTAGAAATCTACTTTTTGCTGCAAAGTGCGGAAAGGTGGATTTTAAGGCATGTTCCAAACATCTACCGGCAGTCGGGGCAGAGACCCTCGAAGATGGTGTAGTGCGACGTGACGTGCCAGCCGATTTGCTCGGACGCTTTGGCGTCGAGCTGGGCATCGAAGGGGAGCGGTACGTCGATGACGCGGCTGCATGAGGTGCAGATGATATGCGCATGCGGCTCGATCGTGCGATCGAAGCGGCTGCCGCCCGGCGTCTTGATGGAGAGAATCTCGCCGGCATCTGCCAAGAGATTGAGGTTGCGGTAGACCGTGCCGCGGCTGATCTTGTCATCCTGTTCGCGCACGGCGTTGTAGATTTCGTCGGCGGTGGGATGGTTATAGCTTTGGCGCACGGCGTCAAGAACCAGCTTTCGCTGCTTGGTATTCCTTCTTTGCACCGCCATGCGCCTCGCCTCTTTTCTATCAACGGTCGTAGGTAAATGATACCGTATTTAGCACACAATACTAATAACGAGGCGTGAAACCGTCTTCATTGGTAAGTGGGGCTCGGGCCTGGGCGTCTACGAGGCGAAAACGCGTTCCCATGCGCTCGTAGGAGGCATGAAGCGCCTCGAGATGAGATAGGATATTTGCCGGAGCTCCCTGTATCTCCATCTCGACTGAGCCGTCTTCCATGTTACGCACCCAGCCGGTGA
>JAXIZX010000388.1:0-2690 GCA_036303765.1 Collinsella sp.
CGCGGGTGTCGTCGAACGAGATAGCGTTGTGCGCGCAGATCTTTTCGCAGGCATGGCAGCCAACGCAGTGCTCGGTCGCGACGTTCGGCTTGCCGGCGGCATGCTGCTCCATCTTGCCGGCACGGCTGCCGCCACCCATGCCCAGATTCTTCATGGCGCCGCCAAAGCCGGCCTGCTCATGACCCTTAAAGTGGGTGAGGCTAATCACGATATCGGCGTCCATGAGCGCCTGACCGATCTTGGCCTCGTGCACATACTCGCCGCCCTCGACCGGGACGAGCGCCTCGTCGGTGCCCTTGAGGCCGTCGGCAATGATGATCTGGCAACCCGTGGCATACGGGGTAAAGCCGTTCTGGTAGGCGGTATCAATGTGCTCGAGCGCGTTTTTGCGGCTACCCACATAGAGCGTGTTGCAGTCGGTGAGGAAGGGCTTGCCACCCAGCTCCTTCACGACATCCGCGACGGCGCGGGCGTAGTTGGGACGCAAAAAGCTCAGGTTGCCCAGCTCGCCAAAGTGAATCTTGATAGCGACGAACTTGTTCTCAAAGTCGATCTGCTCAATTCCGGCGTGACGGATGAGGCGCTTGAGCTTGTCGAGCTGGCTCTCGCGAGCATGCGTGCGCAGGTTGGTGAAGTACACCTTAGCGGGTGCTGCGGGTGCAGTTGCGGTCATAGATCTATCCCCTCGGTCTATATGGCGTTACAGACATAGAGGATGGTACCAGTTAAAGCAGAGTTAAAGTCAAGTACGGAACCTAGTCATTGGGGACAGACTTAAATGACTGAAACCACTCATTGGGGACGGACTTAAATGAGTGCCTCGCCACCTGGCAGCTAGGGACGTTCCTTTCCTGCCGGCAGCTGGGGACAGTCCTTGCCAGCCCGGCCGGCGAGCCGACGAATGGCAAGAACTGTCCCCGATGGTTACTCCTGGACTTTGAGGGCCTCGGCCAGACTGACGCGCTTGATGGAGCGCGTGTGCAGCAGCGCCACGACCAGGTAGGTCGCAAAGCCGATTCCTGCACACGCCGCCATGGACCAAGCGGGCACGTAGATCTCGATATTGCCGTTATAGGCGAGCAGCATCGAGCGGAAGATGGCCGTGAGCGAGCCAATAATGACCGGCAGGCTCAGCACGAGTGACGCCGCAACGCACAACGTGATCGAGCGGATGTACAGATGCGAAATCTCGCTATCGCGATAGCCAAAGACTTTCATGTAGCTGATCGAACGGGCGCTGTGGTCGATCACAGCCTTGGTCAGCAGGTACATAAACAGCAAGAAGATGAACACCGCAAGCCCAACCATCATTCCGATCATTTTGCTCATCATGCCGATGAATTGGTCGCCCACGGCGCGCATGTCGTCGGGCGTGGTGTCGCCGGCAAAGTAACGAGCATCGAGGTCGAGCTTCTCGTTGCTCACATAGCCGTTAAAGTAGGCGGCGTCGTTGTCGAACAGCTCATTAAAGTCGTCGATACTCATATAGATATTCATGTCCGACTTGGAGCCCCAGGCACAGTCCTTGCCCGCGTACTCAAGGGAATAATACTCACCCTCGTACTTGTCGCTGAGCGTGACCTTCTGGCCCTCGCTCCAGCCAAACTTGTCGAGCAAGCCACCGCCAAAGACGACGCGTCCGTCGCCGACGTCCAGCCCTTTCCAGTAGCGCGAATCGGGCGAGATGCCGTAGATGGAAATCGTCTCCTCGCCATTTCCGTCGCCGCGGTCGTATTGCAGCTGGTAGACGGCGTATTTCTCGGCCTGTGCGATTGCGCCCGCGCCGTTATCGGTCGTATTGACCGGGTGGATATCGTCGTTGTCGGTGTCGATCTTAGAGGCCTTGTCAATCAGGTCGATAGCCTCGTCGCGGTTGCAGCCGAGGATATCGGCAAGGTCATCGAGGCGCGCATAAAGCGCATCCTTCTTGTCCTGGACCTTGGCAAGCGCATCCTGCGCTGCGGTCAGGCTCTCGGCAGACGGAGATGCGGTCGCGGCATCGGCTGCCGCCTGCGCCGCATCGGCCGCGTCGTCAAGCTCGTCATCGGCATCCTGAGCGGCAGAAAGCAGTGCGCCGTCAACCGACTGCAAACGCTCGAGTGCCGACCACTGCTCGCGCTCCTCGGCGGTGCCCTCGAGTTCCAGCGGGGCCTTGAGCGTGTACTGGTGCTCGGCGACCAGGCTTGTCTCGAGGTTGTCCGCGTAGTGCGTCATCGTGGGCAGAATCGCCAGGCCAAAGAGCAGTAGCAGCGAGGCAAACGCAATGCCCACGAAAAGCGTGGCGAAGTTGCCCAGATTACGCAGGAAGATGCGCAGGCGGAAGCGCGAGACAAAGCCCATGCGCTCCGGCAGCTGCAGGCCGCGCTTGGTGCCCGACTTGCCGCCCGCCTCGTGACGGAGGAACTGCAACGGCGTCTTGCCCATTTTGCGGAGCAGGCCCACCAGCGTAATGAGGATGAGCGCGGCGGCGGGAACCACGGCGCACTTCGCAAAGATCTCCCAGCTCCAGTACACCTGGAAGGGCGGCAGGCTGTACGAGCCGTAATAGAGGCCGCGCATGGGCTCGGTAAAGAACGCAACGCCGAGCGCAGTGCCCAAAAGCGCCGCGACCACGCCCACGATAGCGGGAAGCGCAAGGTAGTGCAGGACGATCTCGCGACGGCGATAACCGCTGGCGAGCAGCGTGCCGA
>JAXIZX010000389.1:0-6637 GCA_036303765.1 Collinsella sp.
CGAGATCGCGTACTTCAAGTCCTTTGCCGACCAGTATCAGGACATGCTCGATAGCTATGAGAGCCTTAAGCAGCAGTACGAGGATGCCTATGGCACCGAGCTGCCGAGCGATATTCAGGATGCGCTCGATAAGCTGCTGAGTGAGGAGAACCTCAAGAAGCTGCAGAGTGTCCTTACGTGCATGTGTTACCTGCGCGATGCCGAGCGCGGCTTTGATATGTATGTGACCGAGGACGGCGTGAACTTTACGACGCTGACGACTAACGGCTTTAACGATCCGTATAACCATGGTCTGCGCACCTTTGCGGTGACCAACCAGGGTCTGTGCCTTGGTACCGCCAACCCGTTCTATGGTTGCCAGGTTTGGATCCAGCGCAAGGAGAATTCGGAGAATCCGATTGATCCCGGTACTCCGGATCCGACGAAACCCACCGATCCTTCGCAGCCGGGTGGCGGCAATCAGCCTGGTGGCAGCCAGACGGGCGGCAACAACCAGTCGGGCAGCACCGCGACGACCGTTTCGACGACCACTAAGAAGACTCCGAAGGACGGCTCGCTGCCTCACGCTGGCGACTCGACCCTCACGCTGGTCTTGGGATTGCTGGTTGCAGCTGCCGCAGTGCTTGGCATTGCTCTCGTCTTGCGCAAGCGTTCTCGTTGCTAGGCTCGACCACGCAGCTCGATGCCTTGGATATCGTCGAAGTTGATGGCGATATCCCTGAGTTTGAGCAGCTTGAATGCGGGTAACACTTCGTTGAGAATGCCCGTGCGGCTACGATAGCCGTACATATCGTAATAGGTGACGCGCACCAGGTCGCCGCGTTTGAGGCCCTCGAGCTTTTTCGAAAGCTCGAGGGCTTTTTCTTCCGTGAGTTCGCATTTGGGCTCAACAGTGATCTCTTGTTTGCGCACGAGCTCGTAGTATCCCGTGAGGGCGGCAAAGGGCATAAACTGTGCGGCACGGCCGGCGCGGACGGCGCCGTTGGCGGTGAGCTTGGGGTCGGCGGATCGACGTCTTCCCTCGGGGTCCGCTAGACGTTCAAAAGGCGTCGGTGGCCGCATCGGCTGTTGTTGGGACTTAGGCACGATGTCCTCCTACCTGATCGTTGCGTTCGCGTGCGGTGGCGCCGGCGGTGAAGCTTAATCCCTTGACGAGCGCGTTCTTGCCGTACTTGCCCTTCACGGCCAGGACGGTGCGCGCCAGGTCGCGCTCGCGCTCATCGGCCTTAACATCGCTGAACAGGTCGATAGTGGCAAATTCCTCGGGCATGAGGTTGCCAAATCCCAGGTTGATGCGCTTGATCGGTCGTTTGGGATCGACAGTCTGCGCCCAGAGCTCATCGAAATAGCCCATGATCTTCTTAAACGAATTGGTGCGCTCGGGCAGCTTGCGCGAGGCGTTGGAGTGCGCAAAGAGCGCGGCATAGCCACCACGCGGCTTGCCGCCGTGTTCGCCCACAAAGATGCCGTCAATCGCCTGTGCCTCTCGCACCAAACGTCGGCGTTCGTCGTCGCGTTGGATGGGCTTGGGCGCGCGGGGCGCGAGCTCGGGGCCGTCGGTTGCGGCGGGTTCGATGCTCGACGTGCTCGAACGCAAATGCCCGCATCCGTCTACATATTGCGCTGTGCCGCTGGCGTCGAGGCGGCGTATGTCGGCGCGCTCGCTCGCGTAGCCTACAAAGAGCGAGATGCTGTTGCAGACCACGTGCTTATCGACCAAGTCCAGCACAGCGTTGTCGACCATCTCGCGCAAGACGGTGTAGGCCTGCTCGTAGGCATAACCCTTCGAGAGCACCTGTCCTGTGGTGGTCGAAGTTGCTTGCGGGCGATAGGCTTGGATATCGGCGATGGTTGTCGGCTCGCGTCCGAAGGCGTGGTCGATGAGATATTCGGCATTGACGCCGAGTTCGTCGTAGAGCAGGTTCTCGTCGAGTGCGGCGACGCCCATCAGGTCGTATACCCCGTACTTTTCGAGTCGTGCTGCCACGCCGGGCCCGATGCCCCAGATGTCGGTGATGGGGCGATGGGGCCAGATCTCCTTGCGAAAGGTCTCGTCGTCGAGTTTGCCGATGCGGCTGGGTACGTGCTTGGCGGTAATGTCGAGTGCCACCTTGGCCTGGAATAGGTTGGGGCCGATGCCAACCGTTGCCGTGATGCCGGTGCGCGCCAGGACCTCGTCGCGCAACATGCAGGCGAAGCCTTCAGCGTCGGTGTGATAGAGGTCCAGATAGGGTGTCACGTCGATAAAGCATTCGTCGATGGAGTAGACGTGCACGTCTTGCGGACTCACGTATTCCAGATAGATACCGTAAATTTGCGCCGACACCTCCATGTAGTGCTGCATGCGCGGTATGGCCTTGATGTAGTCGATGCCGTCGGGAATTTCGAACAGACGGCAGCGATTGTGTATCCCCAGGTCCTTCATGGCCTGTGTGATGGCGAGACAGATGGTCGTGCGCCCGCGCGATTCGTCGGCAACGACCAGGCACGTAGTGAGTGGGTCGAGTCCGCGGTCGACGCACTCGACGCTGGCGTAAAACGTCTTAAGGTCGATGCAGACATAGGTGTGACGCTCGTGCCCCACGCGTCCTCCCATCAAACACATGTTCTTATCGAATACATGTTCGATAATACCCGCTTGCGCGGACATCGTCAAAACCTGTCCCTTTTTGGTCGGTTGCCGTTTGGGGGCCGATTGGCAACGCTCGCTGATTATAGTCTTGACCTGCGCTAGAATAGTGGCATCTGAATGTCCGGGCGCATGGAGGCGTGCGCCCGTATGCTGAGGAGGACTCTATGGCAACTGTTGCCGCACCTATCGATGCTACGTCGACTGCCGCTTGGAAGGCGCTCGAGGCTCATCAGGAGAAGCTCGAGGCCGAAGGTATCGACCTCAAGGCCTGGTTCGCTGCTGACGCCGAGCGCGTGAACAAGCTGAGCTTTGACGCCGGTGACCTGCACTTCGATCTGTCGAAGAACCTGGTGACCGATGAGACCGTCAAGCTGCTGTGCGATCTTGCCCGCGAGGTGAAGCTCGAGGAGCGCCGCGACGCCATGTTCTCCGGCGAGCACATCAACACCACCGAGGACCGCGCCGTCCTGCACACCGCGCTTCGCCGCCCGGCAACCGAGAAGGGCCAGCTCATCGTCGACGGCCAGGATGTCGTCGCCGACGTGCACGAGGTCCTCGACCGCATGTATGCCTTCGCCGAGCGCGTGCGCTCCGGTGAGTGGAAGGGCGTTACCGGCAAGAAGATCGAGCATCTGGTGTCCATCGGCATCGGCGGCTCCGACCTGGGCCCGGTCATGGCTTACGAGGCTCTGCGCCCCTATGCCGACGCCGGTATCGACTGCCGCTACATCTCCAACATCGACCCCAACGATCAGGCAGAGAAGCTCAAGGGCCTCGATCCCGAGACCACGCTCGTGATCATCGTTTCCAAGACTTTCACCACGCTCGAGACCCTCACCAACGCTCGCGAGGTCAAGACCTGGATGCTCGAGCAGCTCAAGGCTCAGGGTGCCATCGACGGTTCCGATGAGCAGAACGCCGAGGCCGTGGCGAAGCACTTTGTCGCCGTTTCCACCGCACTCGAGAAGGTCGAGGCTTTCGGTATCGACCCGGCCAACGCCTTCGGTTTCTGGAACTGGGTCGGCGGCCGCTATTCTGTCGACTCCGCCGTGGGCCTGTCGCTGATCGTCGTGCTCGGCCCCGAGCGCTTCCAGCAGTTCCTCGAGGGCTTCCACGCCATCGACGAGTACTTCTGCAACACGCCGCTCGAGAACAATGCCGTCGCGCTGATGGGTCTGCTCAACGTCTGGTACGTCAACTTCTTCGGTTCCAAGAGCCACGCCGTGCTTCCGTACTGCCAGTATCTGCACCGCTTCCCGGCCTACCTGCAGCAGCTCACCATGGAGTCCAACGGCAAGCATGTCCGCTGGGACGGCAGCGCCGTGACCTCCGACACCGGTGAGATCTTCTGGGGCGAGCCCGGCACCAACGGCCAGCATGCCTTCTACCAGCTGCTGCACCAGGGCACCGTGGTGGTTCCGGCCGATTTCATCGCCTTCGCCAATACCGCCAACCCTGCGACCGACAGCGGTCAGGACGTGCATGAGCTGTTCCTGGGCAACTTCCTGGCCCAGACCAAGGCACTCGCCTTTGGCAAGACGGCCGACGAGGTTCGTGCCGAGGGCACGCCCGAGCGGATCGTCCCGGCCCGCTGCTTTGAGGGCAACCGTCCGACGACCTCGATCTTCGGTGACACGCTGACCCCGTTTGCGCTCGGCGAGCTCATCGCCCTGTACGAGCACATCACGTTTGTTGAGGGCACGGTCTGGGGTATCGACTCCTACGACCAGTGGGGCGTTGAGCTGGGCAAGCAGCTTGCCAAGCAGATCACCCCGGCCTTCCACGACGATGCTGCCAAGGCCGAGCAGGACGCTTCGACTCAGGCGCTCATCGAGTTCTATCGCGCGCATCGCAAGTAGTTTTTACGGCCGAGTTGGCTTATGGCTGAAAGGGGCCCGTATCCGTTGGGATACGGGCCCCTTGCTATTTGGATAGGATGGAATGTATCGGGAGGCGCCTCGACGGGCATCGCAATCGTCGAAGGCGCGCCGTTCATGTTTGGGACAATATGACATTTTCCCGTTGTAAACAGCGCCGCCGTGGGTGTTCTGTATGATGACTCAGGCAAGGTTGTTCAATGACAGGGAGGCATATATGGCAATCAAAGCCATCGCAATGGATATCGACGGTACGCTCACCAACGACCAAAAGGTCATCAGCCCGCGTACGCGCGAGAAGCTGCTTGCGGCACAGGAGTCGGGCATTAAGCTCATTTTGGCTTCGGGCCGTCCCGCATGGGGGCTGCACGCCTTGGCGCAGGAGCTCGACCTCCAAAACCATGACGGTCTGCTAGTTGCCTTTAACGGCGCGCATGTGGTCGACGCTCAGACCGACGAGGTACTGTTCGATCAGGCTATGCCTGCCGACGAATTGCATCGCCTGATTGATCATCTGCGTAATTTTGACGTGATCCCTATGATTTCGCTCGGTCGTAATCTGCACGTCGAGGATTCGTACCATTGCATGATCACGCTGCCTGACGGCTCGCAGAAGAATATCGTCAAGTATGAGCGCGATGCGTGCGATCTTAAGATTCGCGAGGTCGAGAGCTTGCATGAGGTTGTGGACGCTTATCCCGTGGACAAGCTGCTGACGGCGGGCGATCCGGCCTACCTGCAGGCGCATTACGAGGAGATGTATGCGCCCTTTAAGCAGACGCTTTCGGGCATGTTTACGGCCGACTGGTACTTTGAGTACACGGCGCCCGGTATCGACAAGGCCCGTGCGCTCGAGGGTGCCCTGCCCAAGCTCGGCATCGATGCCAGCGATGTCGTATCGTTTGGCGACGGTCAGAACGACAAGTCCATGATTGAGTGGGCCGGCACGGGTGTAGCCATGGGCAACGCCGTCGATGAGGTTAAGGCTGTGGCCCAGATGGTGACCGCCAATAACAACGAAGATGGTATTGCGGTGGCGCTGGATAAGCTGCTGGGCTAGAATCGCCGATTAATGCATGATTCGGGCGCCTGCTCGCGGGCGTCCTTTTGTTAGGGAGGGTGCCGTGTCCGCATTTCCGTTCGACGCCGTTATCTTTGACATGGACGGCGTCATTGTCGATACCGAGTATTACTACTTGGGCGAGACTGCCGCGTTTGCCAAGGAGCTGGGGCTTAATCTGACTCAAGAGGAGTTGAATGGGCAGGTCGGTACCTCCCATCAGTTCTTCCTGCATATGCTGGTCGATTGGTTTGAGCGCGCCGGTAAGGGGCATTTCACTGGCGAGGAAGCGTTGGCCCGTTGGGACGAGTGGGCGCATAAACGTCCGCGCGACTATCAGGCTTTGATTAACCCAGGCGCCGTGGATACGATTCGAGAGCTGCCGCGCCGTGGCGTTCGCGTGGCGCTTGCCAGCTCGTCTCCCATGGTTAGCATCGAGGAAGTACTCAACGCATGCGGGCTGTCGGATGCCTTTGAGTATGTGGTGAGCGGCGAGCAGTTTAAGGAGAGCAAGCCCGAGCCCGACATCTACCTGCATGCGCTGGATCTGCTGGGGCTGCCCGCGAGTCGCTGCTGCTGTGTTGAGGATTCGGTGCCCGGCATCACTGCCGGCAAGCGAGCCGGCCTGACAGTCATTGCCAAGCGCGAGGAGCGCTTTGGCTTTAGCCAGGATGCCGCGGACAAGATTATCGACCAGCTGCCGGAGCTGCTCACGCTTTCTTAGGAGCGCGGTAGTTGCGCGTTTTTCGGGTCAGATGAGTAAATAGCCAACATTTTGGTGCGGCAGCAAGCATACTTTATGCTAATGCGGGCTCAAGGGCTTGTTGAATGCCCTTGAGCCCGCTTTTGACTTAATTGTGCTGGGAGAGGGTATATGCCACCGACTGAAGGGCTAACTGACGGTAAAGCAGCGATACCGCTGTACCAACAGGTTATCGATATCATTAAAAACGAAATCAACTCCGGCGCCTACAAGGCAGGTGCGCGGATACCCAACGAATTCGAATTGGCTGAGAGCTATAAAGTTGGCCGCGTTACCGTGCGACGCGCTATTGAGGAGCTCGTCCA
>JAXIZX010000390.1:0-7478 GCA_036303765.1 Collinsella sp.
ACCGTTTACCGCTAAATTCCTACCGTTCGTCTGTATTACGCAATGTACCTGCGGATATACGAGATGATGAGCAGCGTGTTACCATGATAAAAAATTGTTATGAACACTTCGATAGAACCCAAAGGAGTTGCCCGTGAACGAGACCGTACGTCGCTTTTTGCCGATGGTCGATTTCCTGGAGCAGATACTCGGCAAAAACAGCGAGATCGTGCTGCACGATTTCTCGGATCCCGACCACGCCATCGTCGATATTCGCAACGGCATCGTGAGCGGCCGCAAGGTCGGCGGTCCCGCCACCGATCTGGCACTCAAGATCATGCACGACGCCAAGTATCGCGACCTGCCGTTTATTACGGGCTACGAGGGCCGCGGTGCCGGTGGCAAGACATTGGAGTCGGCGACGTACTTTATCCGCGAGAATGACGAGATCGTCGGCATGCTCTGCGTCAACACCGACCTCTCGACCGTGCGCTCCATCAACGCCATGGCGCAGCAGCTCATGGCGTGCTTCGACGCGGCGCCTAGACAGGCAGAGCCCGCGTCTATCGAGGTCGAAAGCCTTTCGGAGTCTACACAGGAGCTCATCGACCGCAGCATTGCCGAGTTGCTGAGCGCGCGCGGGCTGGATGTAGCATCGCTTGGTCAAAGCGACCGCGTGGACGTCATTCGCCACCTCAACGGCAACGGGGTGTTCATGCTCAAGGGTGCCGTGGCCTGCGCCGCCACCGCGCTGGGCATCTCGGAGCCCAGCGTCTACCGCTACCTGCAAAAAGTCCGCAAGGAAGGCTAAACGTTAACCCTTGGGGACGGAGGGAAACGGATCATTTTTGTCGCATCGCTTGACAAAAGACCCTGCAGTTCACACGCACTGCAGGGTCTTTTTGCATGTCATGTTTTGTTTTCGCCAACGTCTTAGAGAGCGGCGACGACCTCGATCTCGACCAGACCGCCGGCCGGAAGAGCGGCAACCTGGAAAGCGCTGCGCGCGGGGAACGGAGCCTCGAACTTGGAAGCGTAGATCTCGTTCACGGCAGCGAAGTCGGCGATGTCGGCCAGGTAGACCGTGGTCTTGACGACATCGGCAAAGGTGGCGCCGGCAGCGGTCAGCAGAGCCTCGACGTTAGCAAGGGACTGCTTAGCCTGGGCCTCGACACCCTCGGGCATCTTGCCGGTTGCGGGGTCGATGCCCAGCTGGCCGGACAGGAACACCATGTTGCCGGTCTGGATGCCGGGGGAATACGGGCCGATGGCTGCAGGTGCGTTATCGGAAGACACGACGGTCTTGCTCATGTTTTTCTCCTTACGATCAGATAGAGAGCGTGAGCGCGGCGTTCACACCGGGAGGCACAATTCGGTCTGAACACCGCGCTTGATTTGGGATAGTACCCAAGGTTTCCGCGCGATGCAAGATTATTATCACGTTGCGAGAATATTTTATCGCCCAACGGCGCCTGTCAGCCGCTGAACGGCACGACCGGACGGTGAAGCTCAAAATGATCCGTTTCCCTCCGTCCCCCATGGATCACCTGATCCGCTGGG
Organism: Collinsella sp.; assembly: GCA_036303765.1. Classification (GTDB taxonomy): domain Bacteria; phylum Actinomycetota; class Coriobacteriia; order Coriobacteriales; family Coriobacteriaceae; genus Collinsella. The sequence goes on from JAXIZX010000390.1 coordinate 1,540, forward strand.
GACGGAGGGAAACGGATCATTTTTGCTGCAAGGGCTGCTGAAGACTTTGTCCTGCTTGGGCTGCGGTCATCGTCCGCCGCAACAGCGCCACTATACTTTTGAATATCTGAGCATTTTGAAAGGCAGGATATGACCGCAACCGCCAGTCGAACCACCAACCGCAGACCCGAGCTTTTGGCGCCCGCCGGAGGGCCCGAACCCTTTGCCGCCGCACTAGCCGCCGGGGCAGACGCCATCTACTGCGGCATGGGCAGCTTCAACGCCCGCCGCAAGGCCACCAACTTTACCGACGAGGCCTTTGAGCAAGCCTGCCGCGCCGCGCATCTAGCCGGGTCGCGCGTCTACGTCACGGTCAACATCGTCATCAAGCAGTCCGAAATGGGCGATGCGCTGCAACTCATCCACCGCTGCTCCACGCTGGGCGCCGACGCCTTCATCATCCAGGACTGGGGCCTGTTCTTTGAGGTCAAGCGCACCATGCCCGGCATCGAGACGCATATCTCGACCCAAGCGAACATCCATGACGACCGCGGAACCCTTTGGTGCCGCGAGCAGGGCGCCGACCGCGTGACCCTCTCGCGCGAGCTTTCCATCGACGAGATTGCCGCCATTCACGATGCCGCGCCCGATGTCGACCTCGAGGTCTTTAGCCACGGCGCCATCTGCTTTTGCTACTCGGGCCTGTGCCTGCTTTCGAGCTTTGCCATGGCGGGACGATCGGCCAACCGTGGCATGTGCGCCCAGCCCTGCCGCCTGCCCTACGAGTTGATCGACGAGAACGGTCGCGCGCTCTCCCCCGCCGGCCGCGAGCGTGCGCTATGCCCGCGTGACACCAACACCTCACAGCTTGTTCGCCGTCTGTATGACGCCGGCGCCGCGTCGCTCAAGCTCGAGGGTCGCATGAAGGCTCCCGATTACGTGTACTCCATCGTCGATGTGTACCGTCACCAGATTGACGATATGCTGGCCGATGTTTCGACCTCTAAGGATGAAGAAGCCGCCCGCCAACGCCAGCTCAAGCGCTGCTTTAACCGCGACTTTACGCACGCCTACCAAGACGGTACCTCGGGCGACGAGATGATGAGCTATGAGCGTTCCAACAACCGCGGCCAGATCGTGGGCACGGTGCTGGGCAGCCGCCCGGCCAACCGCGATGTGCGCGGCCTCAAGCCCGACGACCGCCGTCGCCGCGCCGCCATCGCCCGCATTGAGCTGTTTGAGCCCGTGGGCAAGGGCGACCTGCTGGAGCTTCGCCACGATAACGAGTTTGACCAGTTCCTGACCACCATTGCCGCCGATGATGCCGCCGCGGGCGACATCATCGAATGTCGCGTGCCCCGCAGCATGCCCGAGGGCTGCCGCGTCCGCGTGATTCGCAGCCAGCGTGCCATCGACGCCGCCGGCGCCGCGCTCAAGCGCGATGTGCTGCGCCGTCGCGCCGTAGACGTGTCCGTTGTGGCGCGTCTGGGCGAGCCGTTTGCCGTTGCGTTCACCTGCTGTGACAACCCCGCGCTCGCCGCCACCGCCACAGGCTTCACCGTCGAGGCCGCCAAGACTCGCGCCGTCGAGGCGGCAGACCTGGTTGAGCATGTGGGCCGTATGGGTTCCTCGCCCTTTGAGGCTGCGAGCTTTGACGTTTCGCTCGACGCCGGCTGCGGCATGGGCTTCTCCGCCGTGCACAAGGTGCGCGCCGCCGCCTGTAAAGCATTGGAGGAGACCATTCTGGCGCCGTACGAGGAGCGCGCGAAAACGCTCGAGATTCCGTTGCTCGACAAATGTACGCGCGCCATGCCCGAGCATTACCGCGATGAGCCGCAGATCTGCGCCGCCGTCACCACGCTCGAAGCCGCCGAAGCGGCTCGCGCCGAGGGCGCCGCGCGCATCTATATGACCACCGACGCGCTCGAGGCTGTCGGACTCTCCCCTGCCGATGCATTTGAGCAGGGTATCGTGCCCGTACTCGACGAGGTCTGCCGCGCCGTCGACCACGAGCGCGTCGATCCTTGGATCAATGCCGGAGCCACCGTCGCCGTCGGCAATATCTCCGAGCTCGCCGTAGCCGCGCATGCCGGCGCCACGGCCGAGATTCGCTCTTGCCTGCCGGTGCACAACATACCCTGCATGGAGGCGCTTGCCGAGCGCGGAGCCGGCGCATTTTGGCTCTCGCCCGAGATCACGTTCGACGAGATTGCCTCGCTCGGCGCCGCCGCGCCCGCGGCTCTGGGCATCACCGTCTTTGGCCGTCCGCGCGTTATGACGAGCGAACACTGCATTCTGCAGGTTGCCAACGGCTGCATCCACGATTGTGTCAACTGCCGTCTGCGTGCCCGCAAGCTCTCGCTCAAGAATATCGACGGAAAGGTCATGCCCGTCCGCACCGACATCCACGGCCGCTCTCGCCTGTACGATGCCTACCCCATCGACCTCACGCCGCAGGTTCCTCAGCTGCTCGATGCCGGTGTGCGTCGTCTCATGGTTGACGGAACGTTGCTCGAAACGGATGAGGTGGGCCGTGCCGTCGCCCGCGTCCGTCGTGCCGTCGAAGCGGCGCAGGCGGGCCGTAAGCCCGCCGCCCGTCTGCGCGGGGCGACCTCGGGCTGCATGTTTGTGGGAATCAGCTAACCGAAAGGCTTACACGTGAACGAAGAACCTCAAGTCCTCTACTGCGACGCCTGGCTCATGGCCATCGACAAGCCCGCCGGCATGATCGTCCACGGCGACGGCACCGGCGAGCGCACGCTCACCGACTACGCCAGCGACCTGCTGCTGGCGATGGGCGACGGCTTTGCCGCGACCGACATGCAGCCGCTCAACCGCCTGGACCGCGACACCACCGGCGTGGTGCTGTTCTCGCTCGACAAGCAGACGCAGCCCGCCTTTGACCAGATGGTCATCGACCACGCTTTCGAAAAGCACTACCTGGCGCTCGCCGAGGGCAAGATCGACTGGAACGAAAAGCTCATCGACAGGCCCATCGCCCGCGACCGTCACGACAGCCGCAAGATGCGCGTCGGCGCCAGCGGCAAGCCGTCTCAGACGCGCGTGAAGGTACTCAAGCGTCTTAAGAGCCGCCGTGGCCTGCCCACGCGCTCGTATATCGATGTCGAGCTGCTCACCGGCCGCAAGCACCAGATCCGTGTGCATCTGGCGAGTGAGCGTCATCCTCTGGTAGGCGACGAGCTCTACGGCACGCCGCGTCCCTGCGGCCTGATGCTCCACGCCCACAGCGTGTCCTTCACGCATCCCGTAACCGGCGAGCACATCCACATCGAAGCCCCTTGCCCCTGGGAGCCCTAAACCACCACAATGGGGACAGGCACCTTTGTGGTGGTTTTGCCGCAATGGCTCAGCCACGGTCCCAAAACGTCTCGATCTGTAACAGTTAGAACCCACTTTTCGGTCTATCTGTTACAGATCGAGACATTCGAATCCCCCTTAAGGGAAAATCTCAATCTGTAACAATAACTCGGCAAAATCGGTCCCAGCTGTTACAGATTGAGACAAAGGGACGGCGCGGTTCGGAAGTATCTCAATCTGTAACACCTAGCCCACTTTTAACGGTCTAGTTGTTACAGACTTAGACAAAACCGGTAGACAACAAAAGCGGCAACGCTCGTAATGGACGTTGCCGCTTTTCTATTGAGGAACCTAAATGGTTTTGACCTTGCCCTGTCGCTAGACCGTGATGACGTTGTCCATCGACTGGTACTTGGCTGGCACCTCGCCCGCGGTAATAATCGTTGCGTCGCGGAAGTCCGCGAACTTGACGGGCGCCACCATGCCAAATTTACTGGCGTCCGAGATTACGAAGCGTTTGGCGGTATGGCGCATCGAGATACGCTTGACCTGTGCTTCCTCGATATCCGGTGTGGTGAGACCTTGCTCGGCGGCGATGCCGTTGGATCCCCAAAAGCCGCAGTTGAAGTTATAGCGGTCCAGAGTTGCCAAGGCATCGGGGCCGACGAGCGCCTCGGTCTCGGGCTTGAGCTCGCCGCCCAGCACAACGGTGCGCATCCCGCGCAGGGCGAGATGATGAGCGTGAAGCACGGAATCAGTCACATAGGTGACGCCCTCAAGGCGCGGAAGATGCTCGATGAGCTTGAGGGTCGTGGAGCCCGAATCGATATACACAAAGCTATCGGGCTCCACCAGGGCCGCAGCACGGGCGCAGATGCGCTCCTTGTCATCGTTATGGAGATCACTGCGCTCGCCGATCGTCAGGTCGCGCGTCACATGCGCGCGCTCCAGACTCGTCGCGCCTCCGTGTACCTTGGCGATACGGTGTGCGCGGTCGAGCGTCTGCAGGTCGCGCCGAATGGTAGACGCCGTCACGCCCAGGGCCTCAGCAAGCTCCGGCACGGTAACCGAGCCGGCCTGCTGCACCATCGACACGATCGCGTTGAGCCTATCTTCCGCAAGCATCGCTTACTCCTCCTCGGGGTACACGACTCCCCAATCGGCGCGGAGCTTGGTCATCAGCTCCATAACATCAGAAGCATAGCCTAGAAGCTCGCGCTTCGAATCATCGCCAGCAACGGCCTTCTCCAGGTCGGCCATCTCGTAGCACAGTGCGTAGGCTTCGGTGCCAGCGTGGACCTCCTCACGGTGACCGTCCGCAGTCCACACGATGGTCGCATGGTCGGCGCGCGGATACTCGTTGACCTCGATATAGCACTTATCGAAACTGATGACCGAGCGCTTGGGCTGTTTGGAGTGGAGCGTAAGGCTCACGACGCCCAGCTGCTGCTCAGCATTACGGCAGACAATGCCACCCGCAACGTCAACGCCAGTCTCGCAGGTATTGCCCAGCGAGACGACCTCGGCGGGTTGGCTGGCCATAAACAGGCGCATGACGGAGAGCGCATACACGCCAATGTCGAGCATGGCGCCGCCGGCAAGACTGCGATTGTAGAAGCGGTTGGTCAGGTCGCCGTACTCCTTATAGCTGCCAAAGTTGAGCTGGGCGAGGTTCATGCGGCCAAAGTCGCCCGCATCCATGCGACGGCGCAGCTCCTGATACAACGGCATGTGGAGCACCGTGGTGGCATCCATAAGGACCACGTTGTGCTCGTCGGCGATGGCACGGGCCTCGTCGAGCTCGGCAGAGTTGAGGGTAATGGCCTTCTCGCAGAGCACGTGCTTGCCGGCAGCCAGCGCGGCACGCAGATAGGTGATATGCGTGTTGTGCGGCGTGGTGATATAGACGGCGTCGATGTCCGGATCGGCGTAGAGGTCCTCAACCGTCTCGTACACCTTTTCGACGCCATACTGCTCGGCAAAAGCCTGGGCCTTGGACAGCGTACGGTTGGCGACACCCGCGAGCTTGCGACCGGCCAGAGCGAGGGACTGGGCCATTTGGTTGGCGATAACGCCGCACCCGATCACGGCCCAGCGGAGCTCGGGGGTCGTAAAGATATCATCGGGGAACGGCTGATCCTGGACCGAGGCAAACGCCGCCTTTGCGGCTGCCGCGGAGTCGAGTGGAACCTGCTTGGAATCTGCCATGAATGCCTCCTGCGTCGTGAAAAGTCTTTCAATTCTGACAGCTATATATTCGCACAAATACGCGTGTATGTGCGTACTTCTGCGTATATAACCGCCAAACGGTCAAAATACAACCGCAGACGGCGCATATACACGCATGGTCACGCAATCCTGCGCACGCAAATACGCACAAATGCGCACTAATCATTGCTCAGAGACGGGGAATTCTACTTAGAACTTCAAAGACAGGATGATCCGCTTCACCACGTCACTCATGGCGCGCTGCAACTCTAAGGACCGTCCCAAACTGCCGACAGAGACGATATGAGCAGGACATAAAAACATTGAGAGCCCCTGCTGCATGAAAGACCGCGGATTAGGCCGACAATGGTGAGTGTCTAATTCAGCCGCGGCGGCCACGCCGCATTCATGGAAGGGGCTCCCATGCTCGATAC
>JAXIZX010000391.1:0-1764 GCA_036303765.1 Collinsella sp.
AAACGGCAGGGCCAGGCGAGCAACTCGTCCGGTCTCGGGCGCATCGCCCCTTGCCGGATTCAGATTCGACAAGGGGCGACCATTGTGCAATCGCAAGAAGATGACGGGGCGGAATGTCAATCCTGGTCTAACAGAGCCTTTGAAAACGCATCGACAGCTCATGCCGAACCGGGCCCTCGGGAAGCATGCCCGAAAAGAAGGCCGAAAACTCATTGCTGGTATATGGGTCATGTCGCAAGGGAAGAGAAGCTGAGAGTGCGGCGGCATCGTCGCGTTCAAGATATCCCTCATCATATGCAAACGTCTCGTTTACGGGGTCGGCCCTCTCAAATTCTCCGACCAGCTCAAACGTTCCCCGATACTCACGATAAACCTTTAATGCCATGAACCGTCGCCCCTCTCCCTCAGGATCAAATCGACCCCCAAGCTGTTAGCGATTTGAAGGGTTTGGCGAAGATTGGCACCCGCCTTTCCACGCTCAAGCTCGCTCACAAAGCGCAAACTGCACTGGTTGAAATCAGCCACATCGCGTTGGGTATAACCGAGCTTCTTCCGGCGCTCACGCAAATATGCACCGAGTTCAGCTGGGTCAAAAATCGTTCGCTCATTCCAGTCTTGCATGCTAATCCCCTATGATTATCCCAAACGGGATAATCATAGCACATCATGATGGAATTATCCCGTTTGGGATAATTGTCTTAACGTGAATGACGCTCCGGGACGTTACACCGCGACGACTACTCAAAGTATTGGAATTTGTTGGTCGAGAAGGCAAACGTGACGACGAAGCCTTCGCCGGGCTCGGATGCCGCGGTGACATCGATACCCATCTTGGAGCACAGACGCGCCACCAGGTAGAGGCCAATGCCCGTTGCGCGCTTGGTGGTGCGGCCGTTGTCGCCGGTAAAGCCCTTCTCGAACACGCGCGGCAGGTCGGCCGCGCTCACGCCGCAGCCGTTGTCCGCGACGGTGAGCTCGATGCGTTCGCTCGCCAGGCCCTCGTCCAGCAACGCGCCCGAAAACACGATCTTTGCGCCGTCCTCGCGCGCATATTTAATGCTGTTCTGAATGAGCTGGCCCAGAATAAACTCGAGCCACTTCTCGTCGGTAAAGACCTCAAAGTCGAGGTTCTCGCACACCGGGGCCACGTGCGCCGCGATGAGCTCGCGCGCGTTGGCCTTAATCGCGCCCGTCACCAAGGTCTTGAGATCCCAGCGGCGAATCAGGTAGTCGCGCTCCACGACTTCCGAACGCGCGTAGTACAGCGCCTGGTCGATATAGCGCTCCACGCGAGCCAACTCACGGCCCAGGTCATCCACACGAGACAGGTCGTCTTCGCTGCCATCCAGGTTTTCCAAAATTAGATGAGCCGCCGCCAGGGGCAGTTTGGCCTCGTGGACCCAGCTCTCGATATAGTCGCGATAGTCATCGGTCTGACGCCGGCCTTCGGCAACCTCGTCGCAAGCGGCTTTGCCCACCCGGCGCAAGACCTCGTACTCGAGCTCGCCCTCGGCATAGGTCGGGCATTGCACCATCTCCTGCACCCATGCGGGGCTCTCGAGCTCCTCGGCCGCGCGCTCCAGCTGACGCAGAAAACGGCGGCGACGCGCGTACTCGACCACGATGCCGAGCATACCAAAGATAAAGGACACGCCGACCGCCACGACCACAATAGAAACGGGTGCACCGGCGACCGTCAGCACACAGCAGCTCAGCAGCACGCCGCACGTCCACACGGCGACGGGAAGCAGCGCATCTTTAAAG
>JAXIZX010000392.1:0-2088 GCA_036303765.1 Collinsella sp.
GGCTTTAAGTTCGATTGGTGCGGCGTATAGGATTCGAACCTATGACGTTCTGATTCGTAGTCAGACCCTCTATCCAGCTGAGGTAACGCCGCAGCGCAAGACATATAAAACCACTTTAGTTCGTTAGAGTCAAGCAAAATCTCAAACTTTTTTCGCGCGGGCCGCAATTTGTCACGCTGCACCACAAGCATCAGCGCTTCTCGTGCGGTCGATTGGCTTTTCGATCACATCGAACCCGGCGTCAAGCTCCCCCAGAAGCGACCGCACCCGTTGGGCACAGTCGTAGTCGGCAAACGAGATGCTCAGCATTCGGGCCACCTGATTAGAAGTTCCAACGCCATAGAAGTGCTCAAGGACAACAAGCGCCTCATGCGCCACAAACGTCTCGACCACATGCGACGACTCCTCATAACACCATTGCGTCAATGGTCCCTCACTCGTCTGCCGAACCACCAAGCCACCCATACCCGACGGCTCGCACGTTACCAGCAGGTGCTCCCCACCCTCATCGCTCTGGAACAAAACAACCCGCTCATCGAACAGCTCCATCACATCCCCTTTCTCTTGCTCTTAGTTGGCAAAAGCATAGCAGGTAGATGCATGTATACAGAACATCCGTTCGTGTGTTTTCTATCGAGCTGTCCGCACGGCATGGTATAGCCGTACACAAAAAGGGCGCCCCTAAAAGGAGCGCCCTCGCAAATCGCCTAGGCAGCTAGCTTACGCGACCGGCTCGATCTTCTCGAGGCCGCCCATGTAGGGACGCAGAACCTCGGGGATCGTGATGGTGCCGTCGGCGTTCTGGTAGTTCTCCAGAATGGCAGCCATGGTACGGCCAGCCGGCAGACCGGAACCGTTAAGGGTGTGCAGGTAGCGCGAGCCCTTGAAGTTCTCGGGGTCGCGATACTTGATGTTGGCGCGACGGGCCTGGAAGTCGCCGCAATTGGAGCAGGAGCTGATCTCCTTGTAGGCGTTGTAGCTCGGCAGCCAGACCTCGACGTCGTAGGTCTGACGGGCAGAGAAGCCCAGGTCGCCGGTGCACAGACTAATCACGCGATACGGCAGGCCCAGCTGCTGCAGCAGGTACTCGGCCTCGGCGGTCATGCTCTCGAGCTCCTCGTCGGACTCCTCCGGCTTGGCGAACTTGACCATCTCGACCTTGTCGAACTCGTGCTGGCGAATGATGCCGCGGGTGTCGCGACCGGCGGAACCGGCCTCCTCGCGGAAGCAGGGGGTGAAGGCAGTGTAGCGGCGAGGCAGAGTGTCGGCGTCCAGAACCTCACCGGCATGCAGGTTAGTCAGTACGACCTCGGCGGTAGGGATCAGGAAGTTGTCGCCCGAGACGTGATAGGCGTCGTCCTCAAACTTGGGCAGCTGGCCCGTACCGAACATGGTCTGACGCTTGACGACGATGGGCGGCCACCACTCCTTGAAGCCACGGCTCGTGTGCGTGTCCAGGAAGAAGTTGATAAGGGCGCGCTCCAGGCGGGCGCCGGCGCCACCGAGAACGGTGAAGCGGCTACCGGAGAGCTTGTTGCCGCGCTCGAAGTCGAGGATGTCCAGATCGGTGCCCAGATCCCAGTGCGGCTTAAAGTCGAAGTCGAACTCGCGCGGGGTGCCCCAGCGGCGACGCTCGATGTTCTCGTCCTCGTCCTTACCGTACGGGGTGGCCTCGCACGGAATGTTGGGCAGGTGTGCCATGAAGTCGTACTGCTCCTGCTCAAGAGCGGTACGGCGCTCGGCCAGACCGTCGATCTTCTCGTTGACGGCGCGCACGGCCTCCTTGGCGGCCTCGGCCTCGTCCTTCTTGCCCTCCTTCATCAGGGCGCCAATCTTCTTGGACTCGGCGTTACGCGTGGCCTGGAGCTCCTCGACCTCGGTGATGACGGCACGGCGCTCGTCGTCGAGTTCAAAGAACTTCTCGCGGTCCCAAGACGTCTGGCGATTTGCCATGGCGGTATCGATGGCATCGGGGTTCTCGCGAACAAACTTGATATCAAGCATTAGATCCTCCGGCGATATACATTCCATTTAGGTTGCAACCTTGTACATGTATGGGCAAGTATATACTTATGAGCGTTTACGACC
>JAXIZX010000393.1:0-1645 GCA_036303765.1 Collinsella sp.
AATAATGCCTGGGTTCGCTACAAGACCCTCTATCCCGATCGGTTCGTATAGGACTATGCCTGCCGCCTGCGTATACTGCAGATATATGAGTTAGGAGTATCCATGGCGGAATTTGAAGTAGAACGCGTTGGTGGTGAACTTAAGCGCTTTGGCGTTGAAGGCTCTGACGTGCCGTTTAAGGTCGTGTCTCCCTATGAGCCTGCCGGTTCCCAGCCTAAGGCCATTGAGTCGCTTGTGCAGGGCGTGAGGGACGGAGACCGCTATCAGGTTTTGCTGGGCGTGACTGGTTCGGGCAAGACCTTCACGATGGCAAAGACTATTGAGGCCCTGGGAAAGCCGACGCTGGTCATGGCTCCGAATAAAACGCTCGCCGCTCAGCTTGCGAGCGAGCTCAAAGAGTTCTTTCCCAACAACGCTGTGGTCTACTTCGTCTCGTACTACGACTACTATCAGCCCGAGGCGTATGTGCCGCAAAGCGATACATATATCGAGAAAGACTCCTCGATTAACGAAGAGGTTGAGATGCTGCGACATCAGGCGACCGCATCGCTACTCTCTCGACGTGATGTGATCGTTGTCGCATCGGTCTCGTGTATCTATGGCATTGGCTCTCCTGAGGACTATGCGGGTCTGGCTCCAAACGTCGACAAGAAGGTGCCGCTCGAGCGCGATGACTTTATCCATGCACTTATCGACATTCAATATGATCGCAATGACTATGACCTGGCACGCGGCACGTTCCGCGTGCGCGGCGATGTTGTCGACGTGTATCCGCCTTATGCCGAGCATCCGTTGCGGTTTGAGTTCTTTGGCGACGAGGTCGAGCTGATTGCTGAGATCGATGAGGTCACCGGTGAGATGCTTCGTGAGTACGAGGCCATCCCCGTATGGCCGGCATCGCACTACGTGACCGAGAAGCCGAAGGTCAAGGCGGCTCTGAAATCGATCAGCGAAGAGTGCGAGAAGCGCGTGGCGGAGCTCAAGGCGACCGACAAGTTGCTCGAGGCGCAGCGTCTGCAGCAGCGCACCGATTATGATCTTGAGATGCTCGAGACGATGGGCTTTTGCAACGGCATCGAGAACTACTCGCGTCATCTGGACGGTCGCAAGCCGGGTGAGCCGCCGTTTACCCTAATCGATTACTTTCCCAAGGATATGCTCTGCATCATCGATGAGAGCCATGTGACGGTGCCGCAGATTCGCGGCATGCACGAAGGTGACCGCTCGCGTAAGGTGACGCTGGTGGAACACGGTTTTCGCCTGCCCTCGGCGCTCGATAACCGCCCGCTTCGTTTCGATGAGTTTGAGGCAAGGATACCCCAGTTTATCTATGTTTCGGCCACGCCGGGCGATTACGAGCTGCGGGTGAGCCAAAACGACGTGGAGCAGATTATTCGTCCGACCGGTCTGCTCGATCCCAAGATCGATGTGCGTCCGGTTCGCGGTCAGATTGACGATCTTGAGGACGAGATTCGCGAGCGCGTGGCCCGCAAGGAGCGCGTGCTGGTGACCACGCTCACCAAGCGCATGGCCGAGGACCTGACCGACCATCTGCTTGATGCCGGCATTAAGGTCAACTACATGCACTCCGATACAGCGACGATGGACCGTGTCGAGATCCTGCGAACGTTGCGCGAGGGAAAGA
>JAXIZX010000394.1:0-1776 GCA_036303765.1 Collinsella sp.
CAATCTGCTGCATCTTTTGCCAGGCGCGCATCTCGGCGCCGATAAGGTCGCGGGTTCCCTCCGCCTTCTGTGCCTGCATGGGCAAACACCTTTCTTTTGTATCGCGTCATAGGTAGTGGTCATTATACGGCACAAAAACAAAACGCGGCGGCGCGTCTGACCGAACGAGGGTATGGGGGCTCGTTCGGCCAGACGCACCGCCGCTGTTTGCGATCCGCTTTCCTCCGTCCCCTTCGGATCACGTGATCTGTTGGGGACGGAGGAAAACGGATCATTTCGTAGGCCCGTGGCCGCCTTGGAAACCGAATGATGGTACGAGCATCCATTCGGCTTCCAGGGCAGCCACGGACAGAACGGGGCGAACAGAAAAGCACGTAGACCTGCCATAGCTCACCGACAAAGCTCATGCCGGCAAGAACGGCAGAGGTGGCGATTACAGTGAGGGGAACCCAAAAACGCGGCCGCTTACTTTATCGGCAACATGGCCAATGACAAGTGAGCCGATTACGCTCACCACGGTGGAGATGGCATTGGAGATGTTGTACTGCGTAAGCGTAATCCCGAGGTCGCTGACGATGAGCGGCTGAAACAGGCTCATGCAGTTAACGAAAATCGTGTAACACGTGGCCATGATCACAAAGCCGGAGGCCACCACGAGCCAGCCGGGGAAGAACTTACGTTGCTGGGACATACTGTTCCTTTTTTAAACAAACGAGTAGCAAGATTGGGTGCTACCGGTGGTCGGCGATGTAGCCCAAAGCGACGGCGGCATAAGCCGCGGCGCCAAGGGGAAGCTCGGCATCGCTAAAACGTGCCTTGGGATGATGCTGAGCAAAATGCTCGTCCGTATCAGTCACGGCAGCACCCACGGTAAAGTACGCACTCGGAATCTCGCTCGAAATCAACGCGAAGTCCTCGCTCGCCATGGCGTGGAACAGCGGCAGGAAGGCGGCCTTGGGCAGCACCGCGCCCACGTAGCCAAGCGACGCCTGGGTCATGTCGTCATCGAGTACGAGCGGGGGAACATCCGAGAGCGTCTCGATAGTCGCCGGCGTGCGATAGGTCGTGGCAACACCTTTGACGACCTCGGCGATGCGGGTCTTGAGGTGCTCCATGAGCTCGACGTCGAAGCCACGCAGCGTTCCCTCAAGCACACAAGCGTCGGGGATGACATTTGCGGCCTGACCGCCGGCGAACTTGCCAACGGTAAGCGCGACCTCCTTGGCCGCCGGCACCTCGCGGGAGATGAGCTCCTGAAGTGCCAGATGCACATGGACGCCGGCCGTGATGGGGTCGATGCAGATTTCGGGGCTCGAGCCATGGCCGCCCTTGCCCTGCAGCGTGATGCGGAAACCGTACACGCCCGAGAGCGCCGGGCTGCCATAGAGCACCAGGCCAAGCGGCGACTGGCTATTGACATGCATGGCAAAGGCGACCTGGGGACGCGGGTCCTGCAGCAGACCGTCGGCGATGGCGGCGCGGGCGCCCTCAAAGGTTTCCTCGCCCGGCTGGAACAGCAACTTAACCGTGGCGTTAGCGTCGACAAGCTCGGACTCGCGGGCCTTGAGCAGGCGCGCCGCACCAAGCAGTGCCGTCGCGTGCATATCGTGTCCGCATGCATGCATGCAGCCGTTGGTGGATGCAAAGGACTCGCCGGATTCCTCGGCAACGGGCAGGGCGTCCATGTCGCCACGGAGCATGATGACCGTACCGGCCTGCTCATTCGTGCAGACGCCATTACCCTGGGCCGCGGCGGCACCGGCGCCGACAAGGCCC
>JAXIZX010000395.1:0-1820 GCA_036303765.1 Collinsella sp.
ACCATGCTCTTTGCGCTGCTGCGCGAGCAGGGCTGCGCGTCGGTGCGCTGCGCCTGCGAGACCACCAACTGCGGTCTGTGCACGGTGTGGCTCGACGGCGATCCGGTGCTGAGCTGCTCGGTTCCCGCCGCCCGTGTTGAGGGCCATACCATCACCACGCTCGAGGGCCTTAAGGCCGAATCCGAGGCACTGGCCCGCGCGATGGCTGCCGAAGGCGCCGAGCAGTGCGGTTTTTGCGCCCCCGGCCTCATCATGAACGTGCTGGCGCTTGCCCGCGCCGCCAAGGAAGACCCAAGCCTCGTCGCCACGCGCGAGGAACTCTCGCGCCAGCTTGCCGGCAACCTCTGCCGTTGCAGCGGCTACGAGAGCCAGCTGCGCGCCATCGTCCGTTTTCTCAACGAGTCCGGCGTGCAGGTGGGTTTCGAGATGCCCGAGCTGCCGGTCAATAACACCAGCTCCGATGGTGTCGCGTACAAGCAGATCACTCACAAGCAGCCCAAGAAGGATTCGAAGGCTCTGCTCGAGGGTCGTCCCGTCTACACGGGCGACATGGTGCCCGTCGGCGCCCTGATCGTCAAGCTCAAGCGCAGCCCCTATGCCCGCGCCAAGATCCGCTCCATCGATACGTCGCGCGCACTGAAGGTACCCGGCGTCGTGGGCGTCTACACCTACGAGGACGTGCCCAAGCGCCGCTTTACCATTGCCGGCCAGAGCTATCCGCAGCCGAGTCCCTACGACCGCCTGATCCTCGAGAACCTCGTGCGCTACCAAAACGAGGAAGTGGCGATTGTCGCCGCCGAGACCGAGGAGGCCGCCGATAAGGCGCTTAAGCTCATCAAGGTCGATTACGAGGTGCTCGAGCCGCTGCTCGACTTTACCCAGGCACTCGATAACGACATCGTGGTCCACCCCGAGGGCGACGTGACCTTTATGTTCCCGCAGGGCGGCGACGTTGCTCGCAACCTGGTGTGCAGCGGTACCAGCGATTATGGCGATCTGGACGAGGCCTTCGCCCAGAGTGACATCGTCTTTGAGCGCACCTACACCAGCCAGGCCACGCAGACCGCGCCCATGGAAACCTTCCGTGCCTTCGCGACGACCGACGCGTTCGGTCGCATCTCGGTGACCACCTCCACCCAGGTGCCCTTCCACGTGCGTCGCATGGTCGCGCAGTCGCTCGACATTCCGCAGTCGCAGGTGCAGGTCATTAAGCCGCGCATCGGCGGCGGCTTTGGCTCCAAGCAGACGGGCTGCTGCGAGATCTTCGTGGCGTTCGTCACCCAGCAGACCGGCCGTCCGAGCTACTGCTGCTATACCCGCGAGGAGACCATCACCGCGGGCAACTCGCGCCACCAGATGCAGATGACCGTTAAGCTGGGCGCCATGAACGACGGCACCATCACGGCCATCGATCTGCATACGCTGTCCAACGCCGGGGCCTATGGCGAGCATGCCACCACGACGATCGGCCTCTCGGGCCACAAGAGCCTGCCCATCTACAACCACGTGAAGGCGAGCCGCTTTAGCTGGGACGCCGTCTACACCAATACCAACCGCGGCGGCGCGTATCGCGGTTACGGTGCCACCCAGGGCCAGTTTGCCGTGGAGAGCGCTGTCAACGAGCTCGCCGACATGCTGCACATGGACCCCGCCGACCTGCGCCTTAAGAACATCGTGCGCGAGGACGAGATCATGCCGCAGTACTACAACGAGAAGCTCAACGCCTGTGCGCTCGACCGCTGCCTGCTGCGCGCGATGGACATGATCGGCTGGCGCGACAAGCCGCTGGCCGTGGACCTGGGCGACCGCGTGCGCGCCCT
>JAXIZX010000396.1:0-6672 GCA_036303765.1 Collinsella sp.
ATGCGTCTTGGTAGGACGCCATAGGACGGGTAGCGCCCGCGACCGTGGTCACCAGATCGCGAACGCGGGAGAACGTGGCAGTGACCACCTCGTTGGCACGGCTGTAGTCGACATCGCGCTCGTAGAGCGAAACAAGCGCACGGCCCATGCCGTAGGTGCCCGCGGCAGCAGTGAGCGCCTTGACGGCAAACCCAATATGCGGCGTCTGTTTGACGAGCGCGCGGGTGACCGCGCGGATCACAAGACCGCCGGCAAGCACGCCCGCGACCTCGAAGCCGCGCTCGGGCTTAATACCGCGTCCAAAGACGGCAGCGAGCTCAAAGAGCATGCCCACCTGCGCCAGCGCCATAACGGGATAATCGGCGCCCGGCAAAAACACCAGCGCACCGGTCGCCATATTGGTGAGCGCGCACGAGGTGATGATACGATTGGCCGCCGCGATGCGCATGAAGGCAAAGTTCGCCGCAAAAGCCGTTTCCTTGTCGGTGCGATCGAGAATCCAGCGGGCAAGCGTCTCGAGCAGATACGTCTTATCGGTTGCCGCTACCACGCCGAGCATGGGCGTGGACTCCTCGATAAACGGCACCTCCACAGCAGACTCGGCAAGCACGCACACGGGCGCGCCGGCGATCACGAGCTCCTGCACGGCACTCTCCAAGCGGTCGGAACCACACGAGAGCACCAGCACCACATCGGTATCGGTCTTTGGAGCAATTCGCTCCTCCCCCAGACGCTCGACGCGCACAATACCCGAGGTCGTCTGCGGCACAAAGGCGTCACGCACCGTCTCGGCAAGAAAGCGCGAGGCGGACGAATCCAGATAGACCGAGACGCGCACCGGCGTATCGGAATCCTTCTTAACGGACGCGCCCATCTTAAAAGCGCGGGTCAGCTTATCTACGGGAATTTTCATAGCAAACCCCTCCAGCGGTTACGCGGCGCCCGAACGATGCCGCCATATGGATTGTACGATACCCACCGTCAGCAGCTGAATCATCATCGAAGACGAACCGAAGCTAATAAACGGTAGCGGAATACCGGTAATCGGCATCATGCCGATGCACATGCCGATGTTTTCGAAGGTCTGGAACGCCCACATGCCGACGATACCTACGCATGATAAGCGTAGGAACAGAGACTCGCACTTAAAAGCAACGCGGATCGTCGAGAAGATGAGCAGTACGTACAAGCACAGCAGCAAAAAGGAGCCGCAAAAGCCAAAGGTCTCGGACAGAAAGGCGAAGACGAAGTCGGTGTGGAACTCAGGCAGAAAGCCGCCGGCCGACTGCGTCGCATGGCCCAAACCCTTACCAAAGAAGCCACCCGAGCCAACGGCGATAAGCGACTGCTGCAGGTTGTAGGCATCGTCCGAATCGGCATTATCGGGGTCGATAAAGACCGTCAGACGGTTCATCTGATACTGCTTGATAAGCACATCGTGGCCGAGCAACGAATCAAAGACCGAATCGAGCGCCAGGACGAGGGCCACCAGGCCCACGAGCAGGGCCAGGGTCGACAGCACCCATTCGCGGCGTGCACCACTCATACAAATGACGATGGCGCCCGAAACCAGCACGACAAGGCCCGAGCCCAGGTCGCCCATGGCGACGACGGCCAAAAACGGAATGGACAACATGCCGCAGAGCTTGACGTAGTCGCGAACGGTATCGATGCGACCGTTATACTGCGAGCCAAGCGTAGCAATAAAGAAGATGGTGATGAGCTTGGCAAGCTCAACCGGCTGGAATGTCAAGCCGATACCGGGAATCTTGATCCAGCCCGTCATGCCCAGACCGCCCGTATAGGACAGACCCGGAATCTTGGGCGAGAGGATCACGATCAGGTCGATGACGAGCAACGCCGTCGAGAAATTGGAAATACCGCGCAGGTCGGAGCGCCAGACCAGCACCGCCAGCACCGTGCCGATGCCAATTCCCAGCAGATGGCGTGAGAACGAAGCATCGGCCTTAAACTGCGAAGCCGACCAGATAATGATGGCACCGTAGGCGACGAGCGCCACTGTAGCCACGAGCACACCGATATGGACCTTTTGGCGAAACGTGCCGCGCGAGGCCGAAAGTTGCTTGTTGACGCGGTCCAGGCTGCTGCGAGAGCCGGTCTTGGTTGAACGGAACAGATCCGCCGGAGAAAAATCCATCGCAACCTCCTATCGAACCGAAGAATCGCCCGAGGCCGAAGAGGTATCGGGCTCGTCATAAATCACACCGAGCACGTCGCGCACGACATGCATCGCGGTATCTGAGCCGCCGCCGCCCTGCTCCAGGACAGTAGCGATGACATACTTGGGATCATCGGCCGGTGCATAGGCGCAGAACCACGCGTATTCGTCCTCGCCGCTTTTCTCGCCCGTGCCCGACTTGCCGTATACCTGCGGCGTCAGGGTGCCAAAGTGAGCCGCCAGGGACGTCGATGCCGTGTAAATCACGTCGTGCATGCCGTTGCGAACAAGAGCCAAATCCGAATCGCTGTTGATCTTGGCCTCCAGGCGCTTCTTCTTGCCCTTGCCGTTGTATTTATAGGCATCGCCGTCGCCATCGCGCGACACGGCAGACAAAAACACGTGAGGCACGTACTGTTTGCCGCCGTTGGCAAGACCCATATAGGCACACGCCATCTGCAGAGGCGTCACCAGGATGTCGCCCTGGCCGATGGCAATGTTGGTCATATCGCCGGCATTCCACTTGCGGTCCTCGGCAGAGGCGTCGGTGAAGTACGACTCTTTCCACTCGGCATCGGGAATACGGCCCGCGCCCTCACTCGGCAGATCGATACCGCAGGTCTTGCCTAGGCCCCAGCGACGAAAGACCTCCTGCAGGCCCTCGGAATGTTGCTCGTCATAAAAGAACGCCTTGCCCATGTCGTAGAAGACGGGGTCGCACGAGTTGGCGATACCCGACTGCAGCGTCATGGTGCCGTGGCCGGAATGCAGCCAGCAGTACTTGCCCCACGACTTGCCCAGACCCGTCCAATAACCCGTGCAGTTGGTCGTCTGCCCCGACGTGTAGGTTCCAAACTCAAGACCGGCCAGTGCCGAGAGCGGCTTGATGGTCGAGGCCGACATGTACTGTCCGCTAATGGCGCGGTTGAGCAGCGGGTGCGAACCCTTGTCATCATTGAGCTCGGTCCACACGTCATTTGAGACGCCGCCGATAAAGACGGACGGATCGAACTTGGGCTCGCTCGCCATGCCCAGGATCTCGCCATTGTTGGGATCGAGACACACCACAGCGCCGTTGCCGGCATTGCTGTAGCCAGTGGTCTTGGCAAGCTCGATAGCGCTCGCCAGTGCCGTCTCACAGGCCTGTTGGATCTTAAGGTCGAGCGTGAGCTTAATGTCGGAGCCGGCCTTCGCGGGCACGGCGCCGGCCTGACCGGTCACATTGCCCGAGGCATCGACCTTGACGGTCTGCTCACCACGAATACCCTGCAGCAGGTTTTCGTAGTAGCTCTCAACGCCCGCCTGGCCCACGATATCGCCCGACTGGTACGTAATCTTGCCAGCGGAAGCATCATCATCGCCAGAGGTTTTCTTATTCTGGGCCTCGAGCTGCTCGGAGGTAATGGTGCCGGTATAGCCCAAGATATGGCATGCCGTCTCACCATATGGATACTGGCGCTCGGTACGCTCGGCAATCTTGACGCCCGGGAACTCGCCGGCATGCTCCTGAATATAGGCAACCGTGGAGCGACGGACGTCCGTCGCGATGGTATGCAGGCTCTGGGCGCCCTCTGTATTGTCCTGAATATTGCGAAGGACCGCCACGTAAGGCATTCCAAGCACGTTGGCAAGATGGCGAACCAGAACCTCATCCTCGGCAAGGTCGCGGTAGGCCACGACAGCAAGTGAGGGACGGTTCTGAACAAGCGCCACGCCATTGCGGTCGAGGATGCGACCGCGCACAGCGGGTGTGGTAACGGTGCGAGTCTGATTACTATTGGCCTGCTTCTCGTAATAGTCAGATGAGACCATCTGCATGCCCCACAGCTTGACGGCGAGCGCCGCAAACATCGCGCCCACACCCGTGGTGAGGATGGAAAAGCGGCCCTTAAAGGCGGTCGCCGCGGTATTGCCCTCGCCCTCGGTGGCGCGCGGGGCCGTTCCATGCTGCGTATCGTAGGTAAAACGGGAATCGCCACGACGCATGATGACCAGCGCGACCACGATGGCCACAACCAGCACGATACCGGCGATAATAACCGTCAACTGGGAAGACATCTACGGGCCTCCCCTATTTGAGCTTACGGGTCTTGGGCTTAAAGCGCATACCCGTCTGGCGTCCGCCACGTGCGGAGAATCCATAGCCGGACTGCGGCACGACGCCGGACATCAAAAACGGAATGGCAACCAGACCCGTCAGGATCGAGGACGGCAGCGCATGGCCGAAGATCGCCACGACAAAGCTCGTCTCCAAACCCATAAACAGCAAGATGATGCTGTAGATCACATTAATGACGAGCGCGAAGGCGCCCACAGTGACGCCGCGCGCACTCGGGGTACCGCCCGTCTGACCGACGGCGCTGTGCACCAGGGCAAAAGAACCCACGGTCAGCAGGAGTGACATAACGCCCACCGGCACGGCAGCGGACAGGTCATAAAACAAGCCGCTGCAAAAACCGCACACGACGGCACGGGTCGGGTCGCCCGAGAACACGCTTAGGCACACCAGGATAATCATGAAGTTGACGCGACCGCCCGCAATGGAGATCTGCGGTGCCAGGCCTGCCTGCAGCAGCACGCACACGATGGCGGCGATCACAAACGTACGGGAGCTCATCCCCTGCTCGTGTAGATCCATGGACATGCCCCCTATTCGCTCGAGCCGGAATCGGTCGTCTCGGACGTGTCGGAACTGTCATCCGAGCTCTCGTCCTTCGTCTTGGTCGCAGCATCGCGCGACGTTCCCTGCGGTGTGCTGTTGGCCGTGCTCACGTCTTCATCCGAGGCCGACTGTTCGTCGGTCAGCGAGGTGATGACCAGCACTTCCTCGTTGTTCTCGGCCGTCGTCTGGGCGCGCACCACAATGGTGTAGTACACGTCGTTTGCCGATTTCTCAACCGACGAGACGGTGCCAAGCGGAAGGCCCTTGGGGAACACGCCACCGATGCCCGAGGTCACGATGATATCGCCAACCTTAACGTCGGAGTCAACGCTCACGTACTCAAGACGCAGCGTGCCGTCAGCCTGACCCTGCAGCATGCCTTGGGCGCGCGTGTCCTGCACCATAGCGGACACGCCGGAGTTCTCGTCGCCAATCAGGCGCACGGTAGAGGTCTTGGCCGATACCTCGATAATCTGACCGATAACACCGGCAGAACTCGTCACGGGCATGTTGATGGTAAGGCCGTCGGCAGAGCCCTTGTCGATGGTAACGGTCGAGGTCCAGGCATCGCCGGAAGCACCAACGATACGAGCTGCGGTCGATTTGAGGTTATAGGTCGACTGCAGGCCGACCAGCCCCTCCAGACGCTCGGCGGTCTTTTGAGCCTCGGAGAGCTCAGCAACTTTAGAGGTCAGTTCCTCGTTTTGCTTCTTGAGCTCGTCGAGCGTGTCCTGCGACGCCGTAAGGTTAGAGAGCACGTTGCCGATCGCATTGAAAGGAGCCGCCACGGCCGAGCCCACGAAGCGCACCGGCGAGGTAATCGTCGTTACGCCCGAACGCACGGCATGAATCGGTCCTGCCTCGCCCTCGCGGATGTAAAACGTGAGCAGCAACACCGAAATCAGGCTGAAAACAATCAACGGGCGCATACCCGTTGATTGTCGCTTGGTATTCAGATTTGTGGAGAAACCCGAAGATCGTGCCAAATGGAATCCACCTTTTGGAAATTAAGCATTGGTCTGGACGAAGCCGCCATCAAACGCATTGGCCTCGAGCACGCGGGCACAGCCGTTAACGACGTTATCGAGCGCCGTGGGGCTGACGTTGACCGAAACGCCGGTCTCATCGCGCAGGCGCACGTCGAGACCGCGCAGCAGCGCGCCGCCACCAGTCAGCAAAATGCCGTAGTACATAAGGTCCGAGGCAAGATCGGGCGGCGTGGCATCGAGGGCGTCCTTAACGGCCTTGGCCATCTCGTCGAGCGGCTTGTTGAGCGCGCGACGAATCTCCTCGCTCTCGATGCGCACGGTCTTGGGCAGACCGGTGATCACGTCGCGGCCGTTGACCTCGACATCGAGCTCGTCCTTGAGCGGCACGGCGGAGCCGACCTTGATCTTGATGTCCTCTGCCGTACGCTCGCCGATGGCCAAGTTGTAGGCATCACGAACGTGCGTGAGGATGGCCTGATCGAACTCGTCGCCGGCAATACGGATGGACTGCGAGACGACGATGCCACCCATAGCGATAACGGCAACCTCGGTGGTACCGCCACCGATGTCGATGACCATGGAGCCGGTGGGTTCCTCGACGGGCAGATCGGCGCCGATAGCGGCAGCCATGGGCTCCTCGATCAGGTAGGCCTGGCGAGCGCCAGCCTGGATCGTGGCCTCAAAGACAGCACGCTTCTCGACCGACGTGACGCCGGAGGGAACGCAGACGACAACGCGCGGACGCGGGGTCCACGGATAGCGCTTCTCGGACGCCTTGTCGATAAAATAGCGAAGCATAGCCTCGGTAACATCGAAGTCGGCGATGACGCCGTCCTTCAGGG
>JAXIZX010000397.1:0-4743 GCA_036303765.1 Collinsella sp.
GATATTAGCTTGCCAGGCAAGCGTCGACTAAGCCATGCAGCGTGCGCGGGCTCTCCCGACGGGAAACGAAAAAGCCCGGTTTCAAACCGGGCTCGAACGAACATGCCTATTGACAATGGCTTTCTCATATTAGAAAAAAGCCCCGAGGCAACGCCTCAGGGCTCTTCACAGTTTTGATGGTGGACCTGACAAGATTCGAACTTGTGACCTCCCGGTTATCAGCCGGACGCTCTAACCAACTGAGCTACAGGTCCATCATGGTGGAGGTTAGGGGGATCGAACCCCTGACCTCAGGCTTGCAAAGCCCGCGCTCTCCCAGCTGAGCTAAACCCCCACGGAGACAGTAATAAACACCCCAGCGGCGACTCGGCTCTCGCTGGGGTGTTTATTGCGAAAGAAAGTGGTGGACCTGACAAGATTCGAACTTGTGACCTCCCGGTTATCAGCCGGACGCTCTAACCAACTGAGCTACAGGTCCATCGCGCAAGGGATATATTAGACGAGTCGTTACGCGCGCGTCAACAACTTTTTTGAAAATCTTTGGAGGGGTTCGCCCCGGCCGCCCGGCGGCATATGAAGTCGCCTGCTCAGACAGCCCTGACTCGCACGGAGAGCACATTAAGTGCTCTCCGGCTCGTGCGGAACTCGCGATCGACTTCATATGCCGCCGGGCGGCCGGGGCGAACGCGGGTCCCTAGGTTTTCAAAAAAGCGGTCGGCGCGCAGGTGCGCCGACCGCCGATATATGGGGTCTGATGTTTTTGACCGGAGAGGACTACTTACTCGTCGAGGAGATCCTCTGACATGTCGTTGCCGTCGCCTAGGTCGACTGGGGCCTCTTCGGTGTCGGCTGCGGCCTCGGTACCTTCGCCCTCGGGCTTCTCTTTGGCGGCCGTCATGCGGGCTACGGCGCAGATGCGGTCGTTGTCGTCGACGGTCATCATCTTGACGCCCTGGGTGGCGCGGCCGGTCTGGCTGATCTCGTCGGTCTTGACGCGAATGACCGTCGCGCCCTCCGTCACGATGAACAGCTCGTGCTGTGGGCCCACCGTCTTCATGGCCGCAAGGTTACCCTTACGCTCGGTCATTTGGATGGTGTAGACGCCCTGGCCGCCGCGATTCTGCTCCGGGTAGTCCGCGACCGGCGTGCGCTTGCCGTAGCCGCGCTCGGTGATGACGAACAGATCGCCGTTGCCGTTAGTGACTTCCATGCCCAGAACGCTCACACCGTCCTTCAGACCGATACCGCGAACGCCGCTGGTGTCGCGGCCGGTGGCGCGCACCTGCTCCTCGGAGAACATGATCGCCTTGCCCGCGGTGGTGGCCAGGATAATCTTGTCGCCCTCGCGCACGCGGCGCACGTTCAGCAGCGCGTCGTCGTCACGCAGGTTGATAGCGATCAGGCCGTCGCGACGGCTGCGGTCATATGCGCTCATCACGGTCTTCTTGACCATGCCGCTCTTGGTGGCAAACATCAGGTACTCGTCGGCTGGGAACTCGCGGCAGCTGATGACGCTCGCGATCTTCTCGCCCTCCTCGAAGGGCAGCAGGTTGACGATCGCGGTACCGCGCGCCTGGCGCGTACCCACCGGCAGCTCGTGCACCTTCAGGCGATAGACCTTGCCCTTGCTCGAGAAGAACAGCACGTACTCGTGCGTGGACGCGATGAACATCTCGTCGATGACATCGTCCTCTTTGAGGTTGACGCCCGACACGCCCTTGCCGCCGCGTTTCTGGGCGCGGTAGGCGGCCACCGGGATGCGCTTGACATAGCCGGTGTGGGTGATGGTCACGACCATGTCCTCGTCGGCAATGAGGTCCTCGACGTCCAGGTCCTTCTCGACCTGGCTGATCTCGGTGCGGCGCTTATCGCCAAACTTCTTGGAGATCTCGCGCATCTCTTCCTTAATGACGCCCAGGATCTTCTCCTCGTGCGCCAGCAGGTCCTCGTAGTAGGCGATGGCGCGGCGCAGGCCGTCCAGCTCTTCCTGAATCTTGTCGCGCTCCAGGCCGGTCAGGCGGCGCAGCTTCATCTCGAGGATGGCCGTGGTCTGCTCGGGCGTAAAGCCAAAGCGCTCGATCAGGCGGCTGCTGGCCTCGGAGTCGGTCTGCGAGGAGCGGATGATGCTAATGACCTCGTCGATATGGTCGAGAGCCATCAGGTAACCCTCGAGGATATGCGCGCGGGCCTGGGCCTTCTTAAGGTCGAAGCGGGTGCGGCGGGTGACGACGTCGACCTGGTGGTCGATGTAGTGCTGCAGCATCTCGCGCAGGCTCAGGCATTTGGGAACGCCGTTGACGAGTGCCAGGTTGTTGGCTCCAAAGGTCGTCTGCAGCGAGGTGTACTTATACAGATTGTTGAGTACGACCTGCGGAATGACGCCCTTCTTGAGCTCGATGACCAGACGGATGCCCTTCTGGTTTGACTCATCACGCATATCCGAGATGCCCTCGATGCGCTTGTCGTTGACGAGTTGGGCGATCTTCTCCTGCAGGGTGCCCTTGTTGACCATGTAGGGAATCTCGGTAAAGACCAGGCGGCTGCGGCCGGTCTTGGTGGACTCCACATGTGCCTTGGCACGCACGGTAATGGAGCCGCGGCCGGTCTCGTAGCTCTGCTTAATGCCGGCGCTGCCCATGATGATGGCGCCGGTGGGGAAGTCCGGACCGGGCATGATCTGCATGAGCTCGTCGACGGTGGCGTCGGGGTTGTCGATCAGGTAGCAGGTGGCCTCGATCGCCTCGGTGAGGTTATGCGGGGCGATGTTGGTGGCCATGCCGACGGCGATGCCCTGGCTGCCGTTGACCAGCAGGTTGGGGAAGCGCGCAGGCAGCGCCACGGGCTCGGCGAGCGATTCGTCGTAGTTGGGCTGCCAGTCGACGGTATCCTTCTGCAAGTCACGCAGCAGTTCCATGGCGGGCTTGGCCAGGCGGCTCTCGGTGTAACGCATAGCCGCCGCGCCGTCGCCATCGATGTTGCCGAAGTTGCCGTGACCGTCGATGAGCGGCGTGCGCATGGAGAACCACTGCGCCAGGCGGACCATGGCCTCGTAGACCGCGAAATCGCCGTGCGGGTGGTACTTACCGATAACTTCGCCGACCGTCCAGGCCGACTTCTTGTGTGGGCGGTTGGGGTAGATGCCGCTCTCGTTCATCGCGTACAGGATGCGGCGGTGCACCGGCTTTAAGCCATCGCGCACGTCCGGCAAGGCGCGCGCCGTGATGACCGACATCGAATACTCGATGAACGACTGCTTCATCTCGCGGCCAAACTCCGAAATCTGGAGCTGGCCGCCGTTGATATCCTCGCCGGCCGAGGCGCCACGGTCGACTTCGCCAAAGCTCTCCTCGAGCTCGGCGTCGTCTTCTTCTTCCTCATCATCGACATCGGGATTATAGGCGTCCGGGTCGCCGTCCTCGCCCTGCTCAGCACGGGCGAGCAGGCGCTTCAGATCATCGGGCATGCCGGCGTCGCTGGCCTCGTCCATACCCTCGTTATTGTTGATATCGTCTGCCACGTTACCTCCTCTTAAGCGTCAAGGAATCGTGCATCATGTGCGTGCTTCTCGATGTACTCGCGGCGATAGCCGACCTCGGAACCCATCAGCTCGCGCACGGCGCGGTCCGCCACCACGGCGTCCTCGATCGACACACGCTGCAGGATGCGGGTCTTGGGATCCATCGTCGTCGAGGCAAGCTGCTTGGGGTCCATCTCGCCCAGGCCCTTGTAGCGCTGGACGGTATAGCCCTTGCGCTTTTTGGTGATCTTGCCGTCCTTGGCCTTGCCGTCCTCGTCGTTATCGTCGGGGTTCAGGCCCAGACTCTGGATGGTGTCGCGCAGGATCTCGTCTTCGGGCTGGCGGCCGTTGGGATACACGTAGTGGATCTTGTTGCGCACCTTAATGCCAAAGATGGGCGGGCAGGCAACATAGACGTAGCCGGCATCGATCAGCGGACGCATGTACTTGTAGAAGAACGTCAGCAGCAGGATGCGGATATGCGCACCGTCGACGTCTGCATCGGTCATGAT
This sequence comes from Collinsella sp., assembly GCA_036303765.1. Taxonomy (GTDB): domain Bacteria; phylum Actinomycetota; class Coriobacteriia; order Coriobacteriales; family Coriobacteriaceae; genus Collinsella. The sequence continues at coordinate 4,030 of JAXIZX010000397.1, forward strand.
GATGATCTTGTGGTAGCGCGCCTTGGTGATATCGAAGTCGCCGCCGTCGCCGGCACTCGTCGTGACGCCGCAGCCGATCGCGGTAATCAGCGACTGGATGGTATCACTCGAGAACGCGCGATGGTCACCAACGCGTTCGACGTTCAAAATCTTGCCGCGCAGGGGCAGAATCGCCTGGATGTCTCGGCGACGGCCGTCCTTGGCCGAACCGCCTGCCGAGTCGCCCTCTACAATGAAGAGCTCGGTCAGCTCGGCATCGCGCACCGAGCAGTCGGCGAGCTTACCGGGCAGGGACGCCGTCTCGAGCAGGCTCTTGCGGCGGGTCGCTTCGCGCGCCTTGCGGGCGGCGTTGCGCGCCTTGCAGGCCTGTTGTGCCTTCTTGACGATCTCGCGAGCGGGCTTGGGATGCTCCTCGAGGTAATCGGCAAGGCCGTCGGTCACGATCTTGAGCGTCAGCGCGCGCATATAGGAGCTGCCGAGCTTGGCCTTGGTCTGGCCCTCAAACTGCGGATCGGGCAGCTTGACCGAGATAACGGCCGAAAGGCCCTCGCGCACATCGTCGCCGGTCAGGTTGGCGTCTTTTTCCTTGAGCAGGTTCTGCTTGCGCGCGTAATCGTTGATCACGCGGGTGAGCGCGGTGCGGAAGCCCTCAAGGTGCATGCCGCCCTCGGGGGTGTAGATGTCGTTGGCAAACGACATGACGTTCTCGCCGTA
>JAXIZX010000398.1:0-3776 GCA_036303765.1 Collinsella sp.
ACTCGCCGTCGCGCATGCGCAACGCGATCGGGGTGAGCGAGTCCGCGTGCAGGCCCATGTCCCTGTTCGAGCGCAGGATCTCGCCGCACGCCTGCATCGCGGGATCGAACCCGGCCGCCCGGCACGCGTCCCCGATCGCTTTGAGGCTCTCCCTCAACGTCTTTTCGTCCATGGAATCAAGCCACGCGCGTATATCGTCGGGCACGTCCGGGCGGATCGAGCTTTCCCGCCACGCGCGGGGTTTGACCGCGAGCCGGGGAAGCACGAGCGCGGGATCCTCCACATTGCGCGACCGTCCGTACTGTCTGGGATACTCCGCGAGGAGCTCGCCGGTGGCGGGCGAGGTGAGCGTGACCGTGTCCCACCGGATCGCGGCCAATACCCTGGAACGCGCCGAATCGGGGCCGGCGAGGTACCGGTTCGAGTCGATGTCGACCAGCCCGTACTTGTCGGCCGTCCGGCTTTCCCAGCGAACCGGGTCGAACGCCGTGGACGGCAACGGCATCAACGCGGCCCTCTCCTCGTCGAACACCTCGGCCACGGGCACGTCCGGCAACCTCGGGCAACACGAGTCCCTGGCGAGCCCGTCGCACCGCTCCAGCAGGAGACGGCTCAACTGCCCATACGATTCCGCGCGCATGGGCGGCACCATGAGATTGCGCCGCAAAAACCCGACCGCGTTCTCCACGCTGCCCTTCTCGTTGCCCGAATACGGGTTGCAGAACCGGACCTCGAGCCGGTAATGCGCCACGAACGCGGAGAACACCCCGGTCAACGCGACCTCGCCCTTCGCGTTGCGCCGGCCGGCACCGGTCGCGTTGTCCATCACGATCACGGGAGGAACACCCCCGATATGCTCGAACACGAGCATCAGGCCATGGCACAGACACTCCGCGTTCTCGCCCGGCAACGCCACGCACAACCGCATGTTCGAATACGGCAACGAGGCCACCAGGCAATGCACGTCCGCCATCTCGCCAGCGATCCGGGCCCGGGCCACGCCGAAATCGACCTGCATGCTGCCCGCCGCCCACTCGAGCCGCACGTACCCCTCGCGATCCGGCACGCCGCGGTTCGCCTCGCGCCACCGGTGCACGTAACGCATCGTGGTGTTTTTAGTCAAGTCGGTGTTTCGTGTTTCGTCACTAATTTTTTTCGGTTTTCGGCATGAGGAGTGCCGGCCGGTGGTTTGTTTTACTGGTTGTCCGTCTTGCCGAACATGAGGGCCTGGCTGACGCGTCGGCTGGGGCCGGTGAATTCGATGAGGCGTCCGTGGTGGACGATGCGGTCGATGATCGCGGCGGCGAGTTTGTCGTCGGCGAAGATCGTCCCCCATTTGCCGGACTCGATGTTCGTGGTGAAGATGATGCTGCGACGTTCATAGCTGCCGGCGATGATCTGGTAGAGGAGACGGGCCCCGTCGATGTCGAAGGGCACGTAGCCGAACTCGTCGAGGATGATCAGGTCGGCGCGGGCGAGGTCTTTGAGCAGACTGTCGAGGGCGCCGTCGCGTTTGGCCTTGCCGAGCTGGAGCACGAGCTCCGCGGTCTGCCGGAACCTCACGCTCCTGCCCCGTTCGACGGCGAGCATGCCCAGGGCGGTGGCCAGGTGGGTCTTTCCGCGTCCCGTCTTGCCGTAGAACACGAGGTCCTGCGCCTTGGCCGCGAAATCGAGGCCGGCCGGCTGCTCCTTGGTGTATCCGTCGGGCAGGCGCACGTTCGCGAAGTCGTAGCCGTCGAGGCTTTTGGGCACCGGGAACCGGGCCTGGCGCATGAGCCTTGCCCGTTTGGAGGCCTCCCTGTTGGCCAGTTCCGTGGCGAGCATGCGGTCTATCGCGGCGAGCTGGCGGGGCGTGGCCCATTCGAGCGTTTCGTCGATGGTGGCCTGCGAGATGAACAGGCTCCTCGCCCGCTCGCGCAGCGGGCCGGGGTCGGTCCGTCCGTTCTTCTGGTTCACTCGTCCTCCTTGGTGTAGGCGATGTCGTATTCGCTCAGGTCCACGGGGTCGTCGTAGGCCACGGGTCCCAGGCCCGAGGCGTGGCGTGCCGCGGCCAGACATACCCCGGCCCGGTCCGCGCCCCCGGTGGATTCGAGGATCTCGAGCATGCCCGCCACGGCCGCCCGCCAGCCGCTCTCGCCGTCGGCGTGCAGCAGGGCACGCAGGCTGTCGCGCCGCGTGGCCTCGTCCTGCGCGTCGATCCATTCGCGAAGCGGGTCGGGCATCGCGTCGCGCACCCGGCTGTTGCGCCAGGCCGCCGGCCGGTCGCACAACAGCCCGAGCTGGCTCGACGGGTCGCCGCTGTCGGTCGGCTTGTCCCCGTAGGACCTCGGATGCGTGATCACGCGTTTGCCTTCGGCATCGAGGATCTCCACCTCCAGGGCCCTCAGGCCGACGATCATCTCATGGCCGGCGTGTTCGGGTCCGGCCGCGTACCGGTGGCGGCCCTGGACGGTGACGTTTCCGTATTTGTCGGCCTTCATCCTCGTCCACGTGACCACGTCGAACGGCTTGGCGGGCAGGGGCAGCAGCGCCTTTCGGTCCTCGTCGAACAGGCCGGTCTGGCTCTCGCCCTTCCTGTAGTGGTCCTTGTCCCCCAGTTCGAGGCAGCGGCCGGGAAGGCGCAGGTTGAAGCTGTCGAGGCTCCATACGCCGGGCACCGGCACGAACAGCCTGCGGCGCACGGCCCCGACCCTGGCCTCGACCGCGCCCTTCTCGTGTCCCGAGTACGGGTTGCAGAACGTGTACTCGAACCCGTAGTGCGCCTGGAACGCCTGGAACAGGCGGGTCAGGCGGATCCTGTCGAACCATTTGCGTCCGACGCCGGCGGCGTTGTCATACACGATGCGTTCGGGCACCCCGCCCAGCCATTCGAATAGGTTCCTGAGGGCCTGGCACGTGCACTCCGCGTTCTCCCCGGGCATCAGCTGGCTCGGCCCGATGTTCGAGTACGGGAAATCCAACACGAAATGCCGCATTCGCGTCACGACGCCCCGGTAGCGCACGTCGACCTGGCCGAAGTCCGCCTGGCATTCGCCCGGATGCCACGACAGGTCCAGGAAACCCATCTCGCGCTCCGCCATGAACTCACGCTTCAACCGGGCCACGGTCCGGGTCACCGTCGACAACGACACCCCGGCCCCGTACTCGTCGCGCAACCGCTCATGGATGCGGGTCGCGGTATGCCGCTGCTTGCGCCAGGTCTCCCGGTCCTCGGCGAGCATGCCCTCGATCACGGGCAGCCACTCGTCGATCACCGAACCACGACGTCGCCTCACGGGCGGCCTGGCCGATAGGTCGTCGACCCTCAGATACTTGCGCACGGTCGGCTCGCTGACCCTCTCGCTGCGCGCTATCGAGGCGATGGACTCACCGTTCCTGCGACGCGAACGGATAGACTGTATTTGGGGCATGCTGATCATTGCCTTTCCGGACCTTTCCCGAATGGAACTAGAAGCACCATCAGGCTAAGGCCCACGGGTGGTCGGCATGCCTTTCCGCCTAAACCCGAAAAATCTTCGTGACTAAAACCTCAACTTCCTATTGAACAAAAACATCGTGGTCGAATACTCGCCGTCGTAGTCCGTCTCCGCCAGCAGACGGTCGTGCACGCGCCTGATCGTGTGCCGCTGCTTCCTGGGCAGCAGACGATCGGCCTCCAGCCACTCGTCCACCAGATGCGCGTACGGGTCGATCTTCGACCCGTACCTGCGATCCGCCTTCGGCTTGGGCGAGCAATCCTCCATATCCGCGTACTTCGCGACCGTCCCGCGATCCAC
>JAXIZX010000399.1:0-2524 GCA_036303765.1 Collinsella sp.
ATGCTCGATCGCGACGCCGCCGCCGAGGGCATGCTCGGGCGCGATGAAACCGGCGAAGGCTACATCAAGCTCAACTACTTCAACCTGTTCTGGGTATTCTTTGTCTGCTGCATACTCGGTCTGATCGCCGAGGACATCTGGCACATGACGGTCGACGACCCGGGCGTCTACCAGAACCGCGCCGGCATGCTGTTTGGCCCCTTCAGCCCCATCTACGGATTTGGCGCCGTACTCATGACCATGGTGCTCAACCGCTTCTATAAAAAGAACCCCATCATTATCTTTTTGGTGAGCGCACTGCTCGGTGCAAGCTTTGAGGTGTTCGTGGGCTGGTTTATGCAGACCTCGTTTGGCGTGGTCTCGTGGAGCTACTCGCATATGAAGCTCTTTGGCATGCCCGATCCGCTCGCCGTCCTTACCGGCGGACGCACCTGCACGGGCTTCGCCTGCCTGTGGGGCCTGGGTGGCCTCATCTGGATCAAGCTGCTGCTGCCGAGGCTGCTCAAGCTCATCAACATGATTCCGTGGAAGAGCCGCTACTCGGCTACCGTCATCTTCACCATCATTATGCTGGTCGATGGCGTTATGACGCTGCAGTCGCTCGATTATTGGTATCAGCGCGTCAACGGCACGGAACCGGATATTCCCGTTGCGCAGTTCTACGGCAAGTACTTCGATAATGACTTTATGGAGAATCGCTTCCAGAGCATGACCATGAGCCCCAAGGATGCGACGCGCGTGTAGCGCCAACCGCGCCCAAAACGCAAAATGCCCGCCGGTATCACACGTACCGGCGGGCATTTTTATAAGCCGCCTTCTATCGACGCAAGCCTCTACGCCTCGCGCTCGACCTCACTCACGCATTCATTCTTGATGGTGCCGACGAGCGCCTGCAGCGCATCGACCACGTGCGGGCGAATGTCCCCGCCGATGAGCACGAGCATGATGTCGTCACCTACGGCAAGCTCGCCGCTTGCCAACCACACGCGCACATAGCCGATACCTGGCATCGCGCGCGTGGCCTCGATAGCAGCCTGCACCTTGCTGGCGTCGTAGCCGAACACCATGCCGCCCACCTTGTGGCCCGGCGCCACACCATCGGTCTCGACTCCGCGTACCTCGGCCTTGGGCGTCGCACGCACCACGCCGTTGTGTGTCAGGTACATGCCGCAGCCAGCCGCCGAAGAATCGGCCTTAGCCTCGCGAAGCCACGTATCGACCGAAGGCATCGATTTGCCACTTTCAAGCATCATTTCTCCCTTACCGTCGTCGAGCAGCCAATTTGGGACGGGGCTTTTTAGCTACTCTCGAACAATTTATTCCTCAACCGGCGTGAGCACCATGACGGCACGTGTGTTGCTCAGCGATAACGAACGACAGGTCACAAGCGTTACGACCTTGGTTGCCGAAGCGGCACGATCGGTGGCATCGCTCGCCACGGCAGAAGCACCGTCGAGCATCTCGGACAGGTAGTTCTTGAGCCCGTCGTCGCCCTCAAAATTGGGCGTGCGCGCCTTGGCATACGTGTCCTCGACAACTTTGGTCGCCAGTGGTCGCAGTTTATACGTAGCATCCCGTGTGATGTAGTACACAAACTCGATGCTATCAAACGTCGCCTGATCAGTGGTGTCCGAAATCACGTTGAACATCGACCCGTCGTTCATGTGGTGACCATAGATCGTAGTCTGCTGATCCACCATGCCGGGCGCAGTGTCCTCGTAATCCAAGAAGATGGCACCCGATGCATTGGACGTGCCATCGAACAGTGTGTTGAGGTACTTGGAGTTATTGTCCTTGCACTGCACCACGGGATAGTTAATATTAGTACCCCGTGCGTAAATCCAGCCAACAACCTCAGGATTTGTCTGGGCAAGCGCATCAAAGTCGATAACCGGCACGCCGCTGGCGTCCTTAGCGGGCGCATATTGCTTTTCGATCTTTTGGTACGACTCGCTCGCCTGCTTGTAGCCAATCTGTGCATTGATAAAGATGGCGGCGGCGGCCACGATCAGACCGATACCGATAATGATGAGCAGAATGGGAATGACGGAACGGCGCTTTTTACGCGGCGGTTCGGTGTAATCCGACGGCGCGGCATGCGATGAAGACCGAGACGGCTTCTTAGCGGTGCTATAAGATGAAGGTCGATATGCGGCCGGCGCGTCCTGCCGACGATGCGTCGCCGGCGTCACAGGACGCGCCGCTCGCGGCTGCTGAGGAGAGGATGTCCGACCCTGCTGTGCCGCATGGGCAGCACCCGGCTTCGACGGATCGGGAATCTGAGAAGCCTTGAATCGTTTTCCCTGATAGTCGGACATGGCTCTCCTTATACTGCGGTGAAACGGCGGAACGCCTAGGCGTCGGCCATCTCCTGCTTCATCTTCTCGATAACCTTGCGGTACTCGGGGTCGCAAGCGCCCAGAATCTGCGTGGCGTAGATGGCGGCGTTCTTGGCGCCGTTGATGGCAACGCAGGCCACGGGCACGCCCGAAGGCATCTGCACCATCGACAGCAGCGAATCCAT
>JAXIZX010000400.1:0-1623 GCA_036303765.1 Collinsella sp.
GCACCGCCGCCTATAACGAGCGCATGCGCCGTCATTACGAGACGTTTGTGAGCGAGGACGATTTCCGTCGCATGGCGCAGATCGGTCTCAATGCCGTGCGTCTGCCGGTGCCCTGGTATGCCTTTGGCTCGCAGGAGTCCGATGCGTCCTACATCTCGGTTGTCGACTACATTGACCGTGCGATTGAGTGGGCTGCCAAGTACGACATCCGCGTGCTGCTTGATCTAGCAACTGTGCCCGGTGGCCAGGGCGATTCCAATGATTCGCCCGCCACGCCAGAGGCTGTTGCCGAGTGGCATTCGTCCACCAACGGCCGTCATGTTGCGCTCGACGTGCTCGAGCGCCTGGCCGATCGCTACGGCGAGGCCGAGAGCCTGCTGGGCATTGAGCTGCTGGATACGCCGCAGATGAGTGTCCGCAAGAGCCTCTTCACCATGACGGATGGCATTCCGGCGCACTACCTGCGCAACTTCTATCGCGACGCCTACGAGCTCGTCCGTTCGTATATGCCCGAGGATAAGATCGTCGTCTTCTCGTCGTCGGGGCATCCCAACGAGTGGAAGCATTTTATGCGCGGCGCCAAGTACAAGAACGTCTACATGGACCTTCACCTGTACCATTACCGTGACGAGTATGCGCTCGATATCACGAGCCCCCGCGGGCTGACGACGGCGATTTCGCGCAACAAGCGCGAGCTCAAAGAAGCGATTTCGACTGGGTTCCCCGTGCTGGTGGGCGAATGGTCGGGCGCGGCGATCTTTGCCAACTCGTCGGTTACGCCCGAGGGCCGCAATGCCTACGAGCGCGTGTTTATCGCCAATCAGCTGGCTTCGTTTGCGCCGGCTGCCGGTTGGTTCTTCCAAACGTGGAAGACCGAGAAGCGCATTGCAGCATGGGACGCCCGCGCGGCGCTCGGTACGCTCGAGCGCGGCATGATTGAATAGGTTGATATGACGCAAAACAGCGCCCATACGGGCAAACTCTATGTGGTCGGCACGCCCATCGGCAACCTGGGCGACCTGTCCCCGCGCGTTGGCGAGGCGTTTGCCGCCGCCGATGCCATCTGCTGCGAAGACACGCGTGTGACGTCAAAGCTGCTGATGCACCTGGGCATTTCCAAGCCGCTTGTCCGTTGCGACGAGAATGTGATCGCCAGCCGCGCCGCCGGCCTAGTCGACCGTCTGCTGGCGGGGGAGACCCTCGCCTTTGCCTCGGACGCCGGCATGCCGAGCGTGTCCGATCCCGGCCAGGCGCTGGTCGAGGCGGCGCGTGAGGCCGATGTGCCCGTCGAAGTTATTCCCGGGCCCTCTGCTTGCGTCACGGCGCTTGTTTCGTCCGGCATTCCCTGCGAGCATTTCTTCTTCGAAGGCTTTTTGGGTCGCAAGCACGGCGACCGCGTGCGCCGACTGCAGCGCCTTGCCGTGGTGCCCGGCGCACTCATCTTCTACGAGTCTCCACATCGCATCGTGGCGACGCTCGAAGCCGTGGCCGAGGTCTTTCCCCAGCGTGAGGTTGCCGTCTGCCGCGAACTCACCAAGCTGCACGAGGAGGTCTTGCGCGGGCCCGCTGCCCAGCTTGCCGAGGAGCTGCGTGCTCGCGGCGAGGTAAAGGGCGAGATTGCGC
>JAXIZX010000401.1:0-9462 GCA_036303765.1 Collinsella sp.
ATATCAATTCACGCCGTTCGTTCAGCAGGAGCCGTACTGGACGTCCTCGAATCGCATGGACTACTCATCCCAAACTCCGACTCCCCCGTTATCATCTTCCACTGGTTTAGCGGCACTTCGGACGAACTCGTCCGCGCGCGTAATGCAGGCTGCTATTTTTCCGTCAACGAACGCATGCTCGCCACCAAGCGCGGTCGCGAATACGCACGACAGATTCCACTCGACCGTCTACTGCTCGAGACCGATGCGCCGGCCGAGCCAAACACAGAAACAAGCGCGCAATCGCTCATCAGATCGCTCACAAGGACCTCGATGCGCATTGCCTCGCTCAAAAACTGCGACGCAAAGCGCATCGAGTCGGCAGTTTTAGCAAATGCGCACTCTGTTTTTGACCTTCGCTAACCCCTGTGGGTAAAAATGCCAAGGGACATGCGAATCGCACAACGCAGTCCCTATTTTGGAAGGCAGTACAATTCGGCAGCATTACACCAATTCGTGCATGAGATCACAGTTGCGTGCATACAATTCGTCAAAGATATGGCGGCGCGACACATATAACTCGTGGGCAGTCATATCGGGCACGATTGTTTGCGCAACGCCAAGGACTTGGGCGAGTTCATCCCATGATGCATAGGCGCCACCTGCGAGAGCTGCCATGATGGCATCACCGAAGCATGCGCCCACCGTAACCTTGGCAACCGAGACCTCGCGCCCGCATACGTCGGCGATGGCCTGCATCCAAACTGGATTTTTGGTTCCACCTCCGACAAGCATAATGCGCCCAATTGGCAGTCCATGCTCTCGCTCGATAATGTCGACATGGGATGCAACGGTATACGCGACGCCTTCCAAGGCGGCGCGAACCATATGGGCTCGCGTATGCCTTCCGGTCAGGCCAAAGAAGACGCCGCGCGCCTCGGGATCGTTGAGCGGAGTACGCTCCCCCGCAAAGTACGGCAGGCACAGGAGCCCATCGGCACCCGGCGCCACACCGGCGGCATCATGCGCCATAACCGAATAGGCATCGGGGCCACCGTGGCCCTCGGCCTCTACGGCGTCGCGATACAGCTCTTGGCGCAGCCACGATGTGAGCGCACCCGCCGTATTGGTCCCCGCGCAGATCCCGTAAGTTCCGAGAATGATAAACGTCCCCGGCCACAGGCGGGCATCATCAATCATATGATCAGCTAGGTAGATGAAATACGCCGTGCTCCCCAACTGAACCATCATATCGCCGGGACGGAATACACCCGTCGAAATGGCCTCGGCACCAGAGTCGCCCGTTCCCACTAAGACAGGTGTCCCTGCCGCGAGCCCCGTCGCCTCAGCCGCACGCTGCGTAATCACCCCGGCAATATCGGTAGCCGACATTACTTCCGCCATCTGGTCAGGCCGGCAGAAACGAGCACATTCCCGAGCATCAACCTTCCAGGTGTAGCGGTCGTATAGGGGAAGAAAATCCTCCGCCAAATAACGGTCCACCGTAAAACGCCCCGTCAACTTCGCGCACAGAAACGATGACGCCGTCAGGAACTTCGCGGCACGTTCGTGCACCTCGGGCATATTCTCCTTAAACCACAAGATCTTGGGAGCAATATCTGACGAACAGGGATCGTGTCCGAAAAGCTCGCGTGCGCGATCTGACCCATATTCGGAAAGAAGCTCGTCAATCTGCGGCTTCGAACGTGCATCGACTCCGTACAAAATCGCGGGCGCCAGCGCGTTGCACTCGGTATCGACCGGCACGCAGTCGCAACCCAATGCGGAAAGGCCGACGCATCCGATCTGTGCCGCGTTAACCCCCGATCGCACCACCAGCTCGCGCGACAAGCGGCAAAAATCGCCCCACCAAACTGCCTCCGCATCATGCTGGTACCATCCATCACGCGGGTTCTCCGTCTCGTGTCCACAAGAGGCCTGGCAAACGATGTTGCATCGATCATCGATTAAAACGCCTTTAGAGGCGCTTGTCCCAATATCAATACCCAGATAGAGCGCCATAGGTGCCTACTCCCCTCGCGCCGTACGAGCGGTAGCCATAAAACGAGCTACCCGCTCAACATCGACCGGGGCATCCAGCTTTCCGTCGCGCTTTAAGCACGTGCCGACAAACGCGCCATCGTAGTGAGCAAATACGTCAGCCACGGTATTTTCGCGACAACCGGTACCACATACCACAGGTACTTGGTCAACACGCTCGCGGACCTCATCGGCAAGCTCGCCCGAAGCGCCACGACCGGCAGCCGAACCGCCGATGACCATCGCATCCGGTAGGCAATTAAAGAGAAGTGAATCGGCAATGTCCGCAGTCGTGCGGTCGTTGAGATAAACCTCCCCCTCGCTCGTGATGAAGTGAAAAAGCTTGAGGTCGTCCAGGCGCAGCGCCGCCTTGTGACGCATGGTGTGAGCGAAATCTCGGTTAATCAGCCCGAGATCACCGGCCCAGGCACCGCAAAAATTACAGCGCGTGAACTGCGCGTCGACGGCAGCGCACAGCTCGATTGTGGCATCGCCATCGTAAATAGCCTCAGCTCCCCAAGGAGTCGACAGATCATGGGATAGAGCCCCGATTACAAAGCCCATCGATGCAAGGGTTGAGGGAGAAACATGCTGCTCATAGGGCATCGAGAGCTCATTGGTAATCAAAATGCCATCGACACCGCCCTGCTGCAACGCCTCGAGATCGCGCTTGGCAGCTTCCACGACCTGCGACACGCTTCCGCCCGGGTAATACAGTGGATCGCCCGGCAGAGGACGCAGATGCAGCATTCCGATAACCGGCTTTTCGGTCTTGAACATCGAGGTTAGAAACGACATAACGTGCTCCTTCATAGGGTTATTGCAGGGACGCTACTCCCCCAGCACCTCGACGTACACTTTTCGCTTCTGCGGACCGTCAAACTCCGCAAGATAGATGTTCTGGGCACTTCCGCACACGATGTGGCCATCTTGGACGGGAAAGAAGCAACTGTTCCCACAAATCATGCTCTTGATATGCCCACAGGAGTTGTTGCCGGTGGCTCCATAGCTCGGCAGGAAGTGCGCATGCGCATAGGGGGCATCGAGTGGGGCGATGCGATCAAGCGTCTCCATAAGATCCGTCTCCACGCAGGGCAGCCCCTCGTTTACCACGATTCCACAGGTCGTATGCGACAAAATAATCGCTGCCAAGCCATTGGTCACCGAGCTGCGTTCGATGGCAGCGTGCACATCTTCGGTAATATCGATGAACTGGTCCGGAACAGTCGATAGATAGCTCAATGTCTCGAGCGTCACCATGTTTACTCATCCCCTTCAAGAAAACGCAGGGCATTACCCCAGTAGAGCCTTTCTCGCGCATCATCGCGCATGGGCACGGTATCGAGCGCCCGCTTGAGTTTGAATGCACGGAAACGCGGCGTATTGCTGGCGAACATCACTTGATGCGATAGCGCGCGCTCATACCACAGCGGCCCCATATCGACCGTGAAAAGACGCTGCATCATCTCCTCGGGCGAATCGATGTAAGTGATAGAGGTGTCCGTGTAGCAGTTGGGATACTTGAGCAGCATCGCCACGGTCTCGCGCACCCAGGGCCAGCCAAAGTGGGTCAAACTAAAGCGCACATTTGGATGCGTTGCGATTGTGTGCTCAAATGCAAGCGGGTTACCGCGCGAGAGCTCTGCGCCCGGCTCCCATGACATACCGGCATGGAAAACCACCGGCTTGTTATAGCGCTCGCACAGCTCGTAAAGCGGCTCGGCCACAGCATCATCGGGGGCAAAACCCTGCTTTGCCGGATGCAGGCAAAGCCCCTTTGCCCCCAACTCGGTAAAGGCGCGCTCCAATTCGTCTGCGGCACCGCTCACCTGCGGATCTACGCTCGCAAATCCCCACAGACGATCGGGGTGCGCGGCAACCAGCATGGCAATCTGGTCATTGGTGCCAAAGTGTCCTCCGCATGCCGTGGTTACATCGAGCGGCATGAGCACGCTCTTCCGCACGTCGCAGACGTCCATCTCGACTTGAAGCTCATCCCAATCCATGGGACCCATATGCCCCATACCAAATTCTCGTGACCAAAAACCGAATCCATCAGGCTCATCACCTGGCGTACAGATCTCGCCATAGAGCATAGGATGGACCAACATGTCGATAACCATTTCGTACTCCTTTCCAGGCATTTGACCCTAGTACGGCTCAAACGAACCAATCACTCGGGACGACAGTTCAGCGCCCGCCTTCATACACGCCGGAATATCAAGGCCATCGATCACGCCCTTGGTAAACCCGGCAATATACGAGTCGCCGGCACCCACGGTGTTAACGACCTTCTCCGCCGGCACGATCCCGCACTCATAGAAGCGCTCACCGTCATAGGCAATGCTTCCCTTCTCGCCAAGCGTGGCAACCGCAACGCGCGGTCCCAATTCCTGCACATGGCGTACCCAGTCTCGCAGCTCCGGAGTGTCCTCTTCAAACGACATGAACGCATAGTCTACGTAAGGAAAATGAGCCTCACATGCATATTCGGGATCCTGGCTGAACACCGAGAAGTCCATAACCACCGTCTTGCCCGCATCATGCCATTCGGGCAGGAGGTCCAAACAATTGCCAAACAGGTCGGTATGAATGATGTCGTGCTCTAGGATAAACGCCCGGTCGTCTTCATTCGGTCGATATGTCTCCATTACGCCATCGATTGCCTCGAGATGCACGCGATCGACGCCGTCTTTCAATGCCATGAGCATCACCGAGGTGTCGCCATCCTCCACCCGCAGATGTGAGATATCGAACCCCTCGGCGGCCAGCGCCTCTCTCATCTTGTCTCCGTACTCGTCCTTGCCGACAACCGACACGGCGGATACCGAAACTCCCATTCGTGCAAGATGGATACCCCAGTCAATGCCGTTACCAGTCGGATAGAACACGCCGATGTTCTGATAGACGTCCGCGCAGCAAAAACCAGCCGCACACGCTTTAATACCCATGGTCTTCTCCAATGTTCAAAAGGGGACCCACCACATGGCGAGCCCCCTTTTCGCGTTTCGCTTATTGTTTTGCATCGGCTGTCCAAGGCCTCATAGCCCGACCGCCGAACGCTTTCTTAAGCTATTCGACGATTGGCGCTCCGTGGCCCCAAGAGCCTTCCATGCCGCACACGGTCGAGGCAAACCCGGCAGCAAAGTCGAGCGCGCGCTCGATGGCCTCGGCGCCATCCTCACCACGCTTGGCGGAATCGAGATAGCACATCAAAAACGAGGTAAGGAACGAGTCGCCCGCCCCCATGGTGTCCTTCATGTCCGTTACCGGTTGAGCCAGCTGGCGGTAATAACGCTCGCCGTCGTAAGCAATGCAGCCCTCGGCGCCCGCCGTAGCCGACACAAAACGCGGACCCAGGCCCTTCACCCATGCCAGACGCTCGCGAATCTCGTCCTCACTCGCGGCATCCGCCGCACTAAAGAAAGCAAAATCGACGTAGGGCGCAATCTGCTCGTAGTACTCGTCGGTGGAGTCGTCCGAAAAGTCAAAAGAGACCGTGACGCCCGCAGCCTTCAACTTGGGCAGCTCGCGCTCGGTAAAGCAATAGTTGCCCGAATGAACCACATCGAACTGCTTCATGTACGAAAGGTCAAAGCGATCGAGGACATAGCGCGCATCGCCACGGATACCGCCCTCGTTGGAGCCAAGGAAGACACGGTCACCGTCAACGACGGTCACGCGAGCCGCTCCGTTCTCGCCAATCATCTGCTCGCACTTATCAAGCTCGATACCCTCATCCTCGAGGCTTGCAATGACATGCTCGGCAGCGGCGTCATTGCCAAAAATGCCCATGTATGCGGAGCGTGCGGCACCGCATTTCTTGGCATAGACGGCAAAGTTCACCGCATTGCCGCCAGGATACATGGTGTGGATATGCTCGTAGCGATCGACGACGTTGTCGCCAAATCCGAGCGCGTTAACGTTAAATGCCATGGTATCTACCCTTCTAGTACTCGACGACGCCCATGTAGCGACGGAAATCGGGATCATGGTCAAACACCTTGCCGCGTGCGGCACGCAGCTCGCAGTTCATGGCGTAGAACAGCACCGGGTCCAGATAGGCACGGACGCTCGCCGGCACGGCTTCCATACCGTACTCCTTGGCATCGAGCACCATCAGCGTATCGGTATGCGTCTTAAGGAACGCCAGGGCGCGCTCGTCCATAGCACGGCACTCGCTGGAGCCCATCTGCAGGAAGTAAAAAACGCCATCCTGGGTAGCCTCGAAGGGGCCGTGGAAGTACTCGGCAGAGTGGATGTAGCTGCAGTGCTGCCACTGCATCTCCATAAGAGAGCAGATAGCGAAACCGTAGGTCTGGCTAAAGTTGGGACCGCTGCCCAGAATATAGAAGAATTCGTGCTCCTGGCAAAGCTTGGCAAAGCGATCACCCAGCTCGGCATTTACCTTCTCGCGTGCCGGGGGAAGAATCTTATCCATCTCGGCAATACCGGCATACATATCGGCAAGATCGGCGTAGCCCTCCTGCTGATCGAGCAGCTCTGCCGCAAGCGACAGCGAAATGCCAGCGGGGACCTCGGCCTGCGGCACACCCTCGCCCCACGGGTAAACCCACGTGGTCCATTTACCGGTGTCGATCTTAGATCCAGCGTTGTCGGTCTGGGCGATCACCGTAGCGCCGGCGGCAAGGGCAATCTCGCAGCCCTCGACGACCTCCGGGGTGTTGCCACTGTGGCTGCAGGCAATGACCAGGGATTTCTCACCCAAGCGGCGCGGGCGCATGATATCAAACTCGCGAGCCGTATAGATATACGAAGTGAAGGTGGTTGCCTCGCGCTGCAGAAGCTCATGAGCCGGGATCAAATCGATCATGGAGCCACCGCAAGCAATCCAGTAGACGCTGTCGAACTTGCCCTTCTCGGCAATTGCCTCTTTGATCAGATCGTGTGCGTTCATATCCAGTTCCTTTCTTGTTTGACCCGCAATCAATGACGTTGGTTGCGTAGCCGATAGTTGGTTTAGTCAATCAGATATTTCTCGAATGCGGCCATGTTCTTGGCATCTGCCGCCGCCGGGTCATCGTAGTAACGACCATCCGTGATTTCCTGGCCCAGCATGCCGTCGAAACCATGGGCGTTGAGTGTGGCGACGAAGGCGTCCATATCGTGCTTGCCATCGCCCCACACCAGATGGCCATACGGGTCGCCGTCGATAAAGTGCATCTCGTGAATTGCCCCATCACCAAAGGCGGCAAACCAGTCCTCGAGCGTCTCGCCTGCAACGCCCATCGCGGTTGTATCAACCATGGGCTGTAAGTACGGGCTCGCGACCTCGTCAATCATGCGCTTCGCATCGGAAACCGTCGTCACAAGGTTGCTCTCCTCGGGACGCAGGCTTTCCATCGTAAGCACCAGACCGTGCTCGCCGGCATACTCCGCCAGAATGGACAAGTGCTCGCGGCTGCGCTTCCAGGCTTCCTCGCGGTCCTCGTCCCAGTCGCCCCAGCCCGAGTTGATGGACATACGGTCGCACCCAAGTACCTCGGCAAGCTCAATGCCGTGTTTAAAGTACGCCAGGCTGCGCTGTTCATGCAGCGGCTTGCGTGCGCAGTACTGCCAAGGATAGACAACATTCTCGGGGCACAGAGTACGATACCTAAGCCCACGGTCTGCAGCCTTTTTCGCCAGGACCTCAGCCTCAAAGTAGCCCGTATGGTCGAGCGTCACATGCGGCTCCGCACACCACAGCTCAATGGACTCAAAGCCCAAGCGCTGCTGCACATCAAGGAAGTAATCGAGCGACCACATGATGTAGTGGATATTCATGCCCGCAATCTGCTCGCGGCGCAGCGTCGGTTTGGATTCTGGCATCTTATGCCTCCTTATTTCGATCAAACACGATTTGTCCGTCCGACATCGTCATATCAACCGCAAGATCGCGTGCGTCGCGATAATCGAGGTCGAACACATCCCGATCGAGCACGCAGATATCGGCAAGCTTGCCAACCTCAAGCGTACCCAGCTCGTCTTCGCGAATCAGATCGTACGCGCCCCCGGCAGTCCAAGCGCGCAAGAGCTCGACAAGCGTCAGCGTGTTGACCTCATTCACGGGCAGTCCGTCGGCGAAGAATCCGCCGCACGCGCTGTAGATTGACTCGCCCAGGCTCGGAATCAGCAGTGGCAAATCCGTTCCACAGCACACTGTGCATCCGGAATCTTCCATGCCGCGGCGATTCCAGCTGTGTAAAAGTCGCGTCTCGCCAATTTGTCGACGCATCATCGACAGGCAATCCTCGCGCCGGTCCAGCGTCAGAATCTGCGGGTAGACCTCGCAAATTCCACCTAACTTGCCAAACTCGACAAGATCGGTCGGGTCAGAGTTCTCGAGATCGGTAATCGCATGGCGGCGAAGCATCCGTCCATGCTCGTCTCGAGGCAGCGAGGCATAGAGCGCCACGGTGCGACGAACGGCGCCATCGCCCTGGCAATGCAAGGAATATCGGAAACCGTCAGCATCAATTGCACGCAGCTCGTTCTCAATCAGATCCCACTCTGGCTCCTCGACGACCGTCTTGCCGGCAGCGCCCGCATCGGCCGTGTCCTCATAGGGTTCAATCATCTCGGCAAGCCCCGCCCATACGCCGCGATCGGTCATACGGTTGAAGCCAGAAAAACGAACGAACGGTCCCCGGAAGCGCTCTCGTGCCTCGCGGGCATATGCCAGATTTGCACCGGCACCCACCGGCTGCGACATCATAGAGACGCGAACCGTCAGCTCACCAGATTCCTCACGGCGAGCCATTTCGTCGGCAAAGCCGTAGTAGTCATCAAACGCCATCTCCTTGATGGCGGTAACGCCGCGCTCGTTAAGCATGCTCATGTAGTCCGAATACCCGGCACGCACCTCGGGCAGCGCGAGGAAATCGCTCATCATGCGCCAGATCTTCTCGGCATAGCACGCCTGGGGTGTAAAGCCGTATCGCGCACTGGCGGCAGCATTGAGAACGCAGGTCTCCGCACCCGGCGTAAAGCAGACGACAGGGATATCGCCAAAACAATCGTCAAACACAGCTGCCGTATTTGCGTTCTCGGCATCCGACGCCAACGTTTCGGGTAGGCTGTGGCCAAAAGCCGCCGCACAATCCGGATGATCTTCTTTCCATGCACGCAAGAGCGACACGGCCTCTTTGGCATCGGCGATGCCGGACAGATCAGACCCCAACGTCCGCAGCGCCCAGCCTGTATAGAAGGTATGCACATCGATCAGGCCAGGCATGACGGTACGGTCGCCCAGGTCAACTACCTCGTCCGCTTGGGTCAAATACGAAGCTAGCTCACACTTGGTGCCAACAGCCTCAATTCGATTGCCACGGACCGCTACGAAACCTTCAAACGGCAGGTCCCCCGTACCGGTAAAGACGCTCTTAGACGTCAGGACCGTCAAACGATCAGACATCACAACCACCTACACCGGAAGCATGC
>JAXIZX010000402.1:0-8626 GCA_036303765.1 Collinsella sp.
GTCGTCGGCATCGCGGGCGACTTGTCGCTGGGCCACGCGGGCTTTATGAGTGTCGGCGCCTATACGGGCATCGTTACCGCTGTCGCGCTGGAGAGCGCCGTTCCGTCCGACCCGATGCGTCTGATCATCAGCATCGTGGTCGGCGCCATCGCTGCCGCTATCCTGGGCTTCTTGATCGGCATTCCGGTCCTTCGCCTGAGCGGCGATTACCTGGCTATCGTGACGCTGGCCTTTGGCGAGATCATCAAAGAGATCGTCACTTGCCTTATCGTGGGTGTCGACTCGCGCGGCCTGCACGTGATCTTTAACATCACGGGCAACTCTACGATCGATGACCTGCACCTGCTCGAGGACGGCACCGCCATCATCAAGGGCGCCCAGGGCGCCTCGGGCGTGTCGACGTACTCGACCTTCCTCGCCGGTGCCATCCTGGTCATGGTCGCACTCGTGATCGTGCTCAACCTGGTTCGCAGCCGTACCGGCCGTGCCATTATGGCCGTGCGCGATAACAAGATTGCAGCCGAGTCCGTAGGCATCTCCGTCACCGAGTATCGCATGATTGCCTTCGTGGTTTCCGCTGCCCTCGCCGGTGCTGCCGGAGCTCTCTTCGGCGGTAACTTCTCGCAGCTCTCCGCCACCAAGTTCGACTTCAACACGTCCATCCTCATTCTGGTGTTCGTGGTCCTGGGCGGCCTGGGCAACATGCGCGGTTCCGTCATCGCGGCGGCGTTGCTCACGGTGCTTCCCGAGCTGCTCCGTCAGTTCTCGGACTACCGCATGCTCATCTACGCCATCGTGTTGATCCTGGTCATGATCTTTACCAACAACCCGCAGCTCAAGGCGTTCTTCGGTCGCGTCAAGGACCGCTTTGCTTCCAAGAAGGAGGTGGCAGCCGATGCCCAGTAAATTTGAGTTCAACAAGGGCAAGATGGTCCCGTATCCTTCTGGCGCCATCGTTCCCGACCGTGACCTGGGTGAGCGCCCGGCACTCGAGTGCATCCACCTGGGCATTGAGTTCGGTGGCCTTAAGGCAGTCGATGACTTTAGCCTGACTATCGGCAAGACCGAGATCGCCGGTCTCATCGGCCCCAACGGTGCCGGCAAGACCACGGTCTTCAACCTGCTCACCAAGGTGTACCAGCCTACGCACGGCACCATCCTGCTCGATGGTGAGGACACCTCGGGCAAGTCGGTCTACCAGGTCAACCGCATGGGTATTGCCCGTACGTTCCAGAACATTCGCCTGTTCAACACCATGACGGTGGAGGACAACGTTAAGGTCGGCCTGCACAACCAGGAGCGCTACTCCGGCTTTGAGGGCGTGCTGCGCCTGCCGACGTATTGGAAGCACGAGAAGGCCGCCCACGAGCGCGCCATGGAGCTACTGTCCATTTTTGACATGGAGCACCTGGCAAACGAGCAGGCCGGATCGCTGCCTTACGGCGCTCAGCGTCGTCTGGAAATCGTCCGCGCGCTTGCCACCAACCCCAAGCTGCTGCTGCTCGACGAGCCTGCCGCCGGCATGAACCCGTCCGAGACCGCGGAGCTCATGGAGAACATCGTCAAGATTCGCGACACCTTCGGCATCGCCATCATGCTTATCGAGCATGATATGTCGCTCGTTATGAACATCTGCGAGGGCATCTGCGTGCTTAACTTTGGCAAGGTTATCGCCAAGGGTACGGCGGAGGAAATCCAGAACAACGACGCCGTTATCGAGGCGTATCTGGGTAAGCAGGATAAGGGGGAGAACTAAATGGCAGAGCCGATGCTTTCCGTCTACAACATCAACGTCTGGTACGGCGCCATCCACGCCATCAAGGACATCTCCTTTAACGTTAACGAGGGCGAGATCGTGGCCTTGATTGGTGCCAACGGTGCCGGCAAGTCCACAACGCTCAAGACCGTCTCGGGCCTGCTGCGCTCCAAGACCGGCTCCATCAAGTTTATGGGCGAGGACATTACCCATACGCCCGCTGATAAGCTGGTTGGTAAGGGCCTGGCTCAGGTTCCCGAGGGTCGTCGCGCCTTTTTGCAGATGACGGTCGAGGAGAACCTGGAGATGGGCGCCTATACACAGCCCAAGTCCACAATTGCTCCGGGCCTGGAGCGCGTCTACGAGCAGTTCCCGCGCCTGAAGGAACGTCGTCGCCAGGTCGCCGGCACCCTTTCAGGTGGCGAGCAGCAGATGCTCGTTATGGGGCGCGCCCTTATGAGTAACCCCAAACTGCTTATGCTCGACGAACCTTCCATGGGTCTGGCACCGATTCTGATCGAACAGATCTTCCAGATTGTCGAGGACCTGCACAAGGCCGGCACCACGGTGCTTCTGGTTGAGCAAAACGCGCAGATGGCGCTTTCCATCGCCACGCGCGGCTACGTGCTCGAGACCGGCAAGATCACCATGACCGGTACCGGCCAAGAGCTCCTGCACGACGATAACGTCCGCAAAGCCTACCTCGGAGGCTAACCCACCTAACAAAAGGGGCGCTGACTATCTCAGTCAGCGCCCCTTTTTAGTTGCGGTGAAATAGGGACTGAATACGGGCTCCAGAGGCCAAAAGAGTCCCTATTCCACCGCAACTTCATGGGGATGTGTGACAATGCCCGTCGGAAAACATCTGCTGTCTTTGGGGGTCTATCTATGCTGTATGAGTTTTGTGCCGAGAACTTTGAGCGGGTGCCGGCAGCTATCGATGCCGGTGCAAAGCGCATCGAGCTGTGCGATAACCTTGCCGTTGGTGGCACCACGCCTTCGGCCGGCGTTATCAGCGCTACGACCAACTATGCCCACGAGCACGATGCACGGGTGATGTGCATGATTCGCCCGCGTGGCGGCGACTTTCACTACAACCAGGACGAGTTGCGTATGATGGAGATGGACCTGGGCCTTGCCGTGAGCGCCGGCGTTGACGGCTTGGCCTTTGGCTGCTGCAAGCCCTGCGCTGGCGGATGGGCACTCGACGAGCTTACGTTGGGCGCCCTCGTGATGGCCGCGGGCTGCGCGACCGAGGAATGCAAGCGTGAACCCATCGACATCACCTTCCACATGGCGTTTGATCAGCTCTCGCCCGAGGCTCAGCTCGACGCGATTGACATACTCGCCGACTGCGGCATCACACGCATCCTGACGCATGGTGGCGCTGCCGGTGCGCCGATCGAGGACAACTTCGAAAACCTGGCCCGCTTGATCGAGTATGCGGGCGACCGCTTGACCATCCTTCCCGGCGGCGGCATTTCCACGGTCAACCGCGATACCGTGGCGGCGGCACTGGGCGTCTCCGAGCTCCATGGCACCAAGATTGTGCCGCTGGAGGTGTAGCCCGTGGCACTTGTATTCGATGTCCAGCAGGCGAGCGGTAAGCCCGACGATAATCGTCGCCCTGGCACCGCGTGCCCCTTTTGCGACACGGAGGGGCTTGCCAACATCATCCAGCGCGATGGTGACTGCATCTGGCTCGAGAATAAGTTCAAGACATTGCGGGCCACACGTCAGACCGTATTGATCGAGTCTGCCAATCACGACGCCGACCTGGTGACCTATGAACCGGATGAGCTGCATCATGTGATGCGGTTTGCCCTGGGCTGTTGGCAGCAGATGATCGATTCCCAACAGTACTGCAGTGTGCTCATGTACAAGAACAAAGGCCCGCTTTCGGGCGGCAGCCTCGTCCATCCACACATGCAGATTGTGGGCTTGGAACAGGAGGACGGCTATGCGGCGCTGGCCTCAGCCAACTTTGAAGGCATCAGTGTCTGGCAACAGGGGAGAATCTCGGTCGACATCTCAACCGAACCGATCATGGGGTTCTTTGAGATCAACGTTTCAGCCCCACAGGGAATCGCTGCCAGCGATGACACGAGAGATCAAGCCGAGGCGGATCTCTTCGCCGATGCAATCCAGGTAGCTCTGCGCTATATCCTGAACGAGCACCACGGTGGTCGCGCAGAGTCGTATAACCTGTTCTTCTATCACCTGGGCGGTCGGACCATTGCCAAGGCGCTGCCGCGTTGGGTGGTTTCGCCCTACTTTGTCGGCTATCGTTTGGCCCAGGTCAATGCTGAGACAACGCTCGATATCGATGCTGAGCGCCTGCGTGCGCATCTGGAAACGCTCGTATAGCAAGACTAACACCCGCGTAATGCGGACAGTCTAGCGTGCCATGGCGTCGCGGCCGGCTTCGACGCGCTTGCGCTGGGCGGCGCGCTCCTCGCCGGTCAGACGCTCAAAGAGATGCCCGATAAGCGAGGCGAGTACCTGCTGAAACAGCGTTCCGCACATGACGGGAAACACGACTTCGCCCGGAAAGTACTGCGTGGCGATGACGGCGCCCGAAGAGATGTTACGCATGCCGCAGGTAAAGCACATGGTGGTCGTCTCGCTATATGGCAGATGCAGCGTATGGGCGACCAGAAAACCGAAGACAAAGCCACTGATGGCGAAGACCAAAATAAAGAGGGCGACTTCCAAGCGCACCGCGTTCATGTGCAGCACGTACTCGCTCATGGCGGTGGAGTTGGAGGCGATAACGCCCATCATCATGAATTTGCAGGCGGGCGAGAGCACGGGGGAGAGTTTTTCGTGCCCCCATCCGCGCGTGAACTCGTTGATCACGATGCCGAGCACGGCGGGGATGGCGATCATAAAGGCCATGTCTTGCATCATGCTCGGCACATCGATCGAGACGGTGGCGCCCAGCAGGAGCTTGAGCGTGAGCGGAATCGTCACAGGGGAGATAACCGAGGACGTCAGGATGATGGTGAGCGCGAGCGGGCCGTTGCCGCCGAACATGCTAATCCACATAAAGGCAGTGACCGCCACGGGTACGCTGTACTCGAGCACGATGCCGCAGACAAGGTTGGGATTGGAGCCAAAGAATAACGATCCCATGGCATAGGCCGCGATGGGAATAAGCGCCGCCGAGACGAGCAGTGCCAAAATCAGGTGCAGGGGACGGCGGAACACCTCGGCTACTTGGTGGAAGGTGTTGCTGAGCGCACCCTGAAACGTCATAAAGGCGAAGAGGGCGGGAACAATGGGCTTGAGCACGCCAATCTGCTGGGGAAAGAGCACGCCGAGCGCCACGCAAATCGGAACGATGACCTGCATATGCCCCGCGAGGAACTTTCCCAGTCCAGTCCATTGCTTCATATGTCCCGTGACTCCCTTTATCCGCGAACTCGTTTGTATGGATATGCTAGACGCTCGTATGCGTCCGTGCGGCTGAAACGCTCGATTATTTCGAGGGTATTACCGGCATCGTTTACCGAAACCGCGGCGTGCTGCGGCGATTTGCGTCCGCGCCGCACGGTATAATAAATCCGTTCAACAGATCTGCCTGCCGAAGCGGGCATACACAGAGGACTCATCGCTATGAACCGTGAGAGGTATCGCGGCGACCTGCCCCTATCGGGGGTGGGTGCCTATGTCATCGCTTAAGACGACGCATCGCTGGGCGGTCGCTCAGCAAAACCCCGAGCTCGAAAAGGAGCTTTCGGCTGGTCTGGGCATTCCCGGGCTGGTGGCGCGCATTATGGTCGCGCACGGCATTGGCTCCATCAAAGAGGGCCAATTGTTTTTGACGCCTTCGCTCGATCGCGACTGGGCCGATCCACTCATTATCCCGGGCATGTCGGTCGTTGCCGACCGCGTCGAGCGTGCTATTCGCAACCACGAGCACATTGCAGTCTTTGGCGATTTTGACGTTGACGGTATTACGTCGACCTGCCTGTTGACCGAGGCGCTGCGCACGTTTGGCGCCGATGTCACGCCGTTTATTCCGCATCGCTTTGATGAGGGCTACGGTCTTTCGCGCGCGGCACTCGACCGCGTTAACGAGCTCGCTCGCCCCCAGCTGATCGTGACCGTCGATAACGGCATTGCCGCCAAGGAAGAGGTTTCCTATCTGGAGAGCCTGGGGATCGATTTGGTGGTCACGGACCATCACGAGCCCTCCGACCAGGTGCCGCAGGGTGTGCCCCTGACCGACCCCAAGCTCGAAGACGAGGGCCCCTCGCGTGAGCTTGCCGGTGCTGGTGTGGCGCTCAAGCTGGTGCAAGTCCTGGGTGAGCGCCTGGGCAAGCCGTCGTATTGGCGTTCGCTAATCGAGGTCGCGGCGCTGGGCACCGTGTCCGACATGATGCCGCTCACGCCCGAGAACCGCGCGCTGGTTGCCGAGGGCATCCAGCAGATGCGCGTAACCGCTCGCCCCGGCTATATCGCGCTTGCCGCGCTCGCCAAGGCGGACCTTTCGAGCATTACGGCGGATGGGCTGTCATTCTCGCTCATTCCCCGCTTAAACGCTGCCGGTCGCATGGCTGATCCCAAGCTGGCGCTCGACCTGCTGCTTGCCCGCGATCCCATCGAAGCAAGCGCACTGGCGGCTGAGCTCGAGGAAATCAACCGCCAGCGCCGTGAGATCGAGGCGGAGCTCACGCGCGATGCCATGGCAAAGGTCGAGGAGACCTATGACGGCGGACGCGCGATCGTCGTGGGCGGCGAAGGCTGGCACGAGGGCGTCAAGGGCATCGTGGCGAGCCGTCTGACCAACCGCTACCACGTGCCGGCGCTGCTGTTCTCGATCGAGGACGGTATCGCGCGCGGCTCTGGCCGCTCGGTGGGCAAAGTTAACCTGTTTGACGCCATCGAACGCTGTTCCGACCTGATGATTCGTCGCGGCGGACATGCCGGTGCGGTGGGTGTGACCATCGAGGCATCCAAGCTCGATGAGTTCCGCCGTCGCCTTTCCGCCGTGTTGTCCGAGCTTCCCGCCGAGGACTTTGAGGACACCGACGAGGTTGCCGCCACGGTCGACCTTTCCGAATTGAATATCGAGACCATCGAGCAGATTTCCCGCCTTGAGCCGTTTGGCCAGGGTAATAAGGTGCCGCTGCTGGCTGCCGAGGGCGTGACGATGTGCGATCGCGCCGTGGTGGGTAAGACCGGCGAGCACATGCGCTTTGTGGCGACCGATGGCGCCGCGAGCGTGCCGGCCATTATGTTCCGCGTGCCGCAAATCGATAGGCTCATCAACTGCGATAGCGCTGTCGACTTGGTGTTCGAGGCCGTTGCCGAGCATTGGCAGGGGCGTGTGAAGCCCAAGCTCATGATCAAGGATGTTCTGGTCCGCGATACCACGCTGCCCAGCGTCGACGATCCGGCATGCGAGCTTCGTCGTGGCGTGCAGCCGGCGGATTCCGGCCTGCGCCTGGAGTCGCGTAAGCGCGAGACGCTCGCCCAGCTTTCCTATACCGAGCTCACGCGCTCGCTTATCCATAGCTTTATCGGATCGAGCCAGCCGCACCGCGCGCAGGTTGAGGCGCTCGACGCCTTGGCCGATCACCAGAGTGTCTTGGCGGTTATGGGAACGGGCCGCGGCAAGTCGCTCATCTTCCATGTGCATGCCGCGCGTGAGGCGGTGCTTCGCGGACGTGCGAGCATCTTTGTCTATCCGCTGCGTGCGCTCGTTGCCGACCAGGCCTATCACCTCTCGTCGACGATGGCATCGCTTGGCATTGGCGTTGGCGTGCTGACCGGCGAGACCGTGGAGGCCGCACGCGATGACGTGTTCGCCGGCCTAGCTTCAGGCCGCACCGGTATCGTGCTCACGACGCCCGAGTTCCTGTCAATCCACCGTGACCGCTTCGCGCGTTCGGGCCGCATCGGCTTTGTCGTTATCGATGAGGCGCATCATGCCGGTCTTGCCAAGGGCGGCGACCGCAGCGCCTATCTCGACATGCCCGATATCCTCAAAGCCCTGGGCGACCCGGTCGTTATGGCTGCGACGGCCACCGCGACGGCTCCGGTCGTGGCCGAGCTCGCCCGCATGCTGCCGATCACTCGCACGGTGGTCGACGAGACGGTGCGCGAGAACCTGCAGCTCGAGGACGACCGTGATCTTGCAAGTCGCGAGAACCGTTTGGTGTCGATTGTGGCGACGGGGGAAAAGACCGTCATCTACGTCAATTCGCGCGACCAGTCCGTGGCGCTCGCCAAGACGTTGCGCAAGCGTGTGCCCGATTGCGCAACCCATATCGCGTTCTATAACGCGGGGCTTGCGCGTTCCGATCGCCGCCGCGTGGAGGAAGCATTCCGAGACGGAAGCCTCAGCTGCATTGTTTCGACCTCCGCCTTTGGCGAGGGTGTCAACCTACCCGATATCCGCCATGTCGTGCTGTACCACATGCCGTTTGGCGGCATTGAGTTCAACCAGATGAGCGGACGTGCCGGCCGCGATGGCCAGCCCGCCGTGATCCATCTGCTCTATTCGTCGCGCGACGCCCACATTAACGAGCGCCTGCTCGACTGCTATGCGCCCGAGCGCGACGAGCTCGTCACGCTCTATCGCGCGCTGCAGACCATGTGGCGCTCCAACCGCGGCAAAACCGGGGACGATTCCTTTAGCGCGAGCGATATCGACATCGCGCAGATGTGCCTTGCCATCGATGCGCGCACGCCGGTCGACGAGCGTTCGGTGGAAAGCGGCCTGGGAATCTTCGAAGAGCTTGGTTTCTGTCGAGTTTCGGGGTTTGACGACACTCGTCGCATCGCGATGGCCGAAAACCCCGGCCGCGTGCAATTGAGCAGGTCAATTCGCTATTTGGAGGGCTTGCGCTCGCGCATGGA
>JAXIZX010000403.1:0-1713 GCA_036303765.1 Collinsella sp.
CGCCAATACACGCTGCGCAGGCTCTGCAGCAGCTTGATGAGCATGCCCGAGAGTCCCCAGAACAGGGCAAAGGTGCCCACGGTAACCATAGCGGTCGTAATACCAAACTGGTTCATGGCCTCTTGCAGCTTGCTGTCCGTCGCGGTTAGCGGGAACCCATCACGTAGCAGACGGTAATAGGCCACGCCCACAAGCACCACGCCCACGGCAAAGATGGCAATCGCGATCCAGGGGTTGCGTGTCTTGATGCTCTCGTTGCGACGCTCGGCACCCATAAGCTCGATGAGTTTGGTACGACGCACGGCGCGAAGGTTCAACAGTAGCGTGAGCACAAACATTACGAGCATGCAGGCAAGGGTCAGATTGAACGCATGCACCGAGAAAAAGAAGTGGAAATTGGCGATCTGTGTCTTAAAGAGCGAGGCCGTAAAGAACGTCATGAGCTGGGAGAGTCCCACACCCAGCACAATGCCGGCGACAAAGGCCACGACCGATACTATCACGGTCTCGAGCGCCATGATCGTGGCGACGCGCCCGCGCCCCATGCCGAGCACCTGGTACAGGCCAAACTCCTTCTTGCGACGTTTCATGATGAAGTTATTGGCGTACACCATCAAAAAGGCCATGACACCGGCCAAAAAGTACGTCAGGTCGCCGAGTATGCTGCCCATAACCTGCGCCAAGCCCTCTTCATCGATTCCGGCGATGTCGACCTGCATCGAGATGGTGTTAAAGGCATAGAAGACCGTGACGCCCAGGGTGAGCGTCAAAAGGTAGACGAGGTAGTCGCGGCCGGCGCGGCGGACGTTGCCCCAAGCGAGTTTACAGAGCATCGGAGCCCTCACCGCCCATCATGGCAACGACCTCCATAATGCGGTCGAAGAACTCTCGGCGGTCGGTGTCGCCGCGGCGCAGCTCGGTGAAGATCTTGCCGTCGCGAATGAACAGCACACGGCTCGTGTAGCTGGCGGCAAAGCTGTCGTGCGTGACCATGAGCACTGTGGCGCGCAGGCGGCGGTTAAGGGCCTCCAGGCTCTCGAGCAGCAGGCGAGCGCTCTTGGAATCGAGGGCGCCGGTGGGCTCGTCGGCCATGATCATGGTGGGGTCGGTGACGAGCGCGCGAGCCGCGGCAACGCGCTGCTGCTGACCGCCGGACATCTGGTAGGGATACTTGTCGAGCACCTGGCTGATGGACAGGCGCGCGGCCACATCCTGCACGCGAGTCGAAATCTCTGCCGAGTTTGTGCGGGCGATGGTGAGCGGCAGGGCGATGTTCTCGCGCGCCGTGAGCGTATCGAGTAGGTTGGAATCCTGGAAGATAAAGCCGAGCTCCTCGCGGCGGAACTGCGAAAGCTTAGCCTGCTTCATGCGTGTTACGTCCTGCCCGTTGATGCGGATGGTGCCGCTCGTGGCGCTATCGATGGTCGAGACGCAGTTGAGCAACGTCGACTTGCCCGAGCCCGAGGCGCCCATGATGCCAACGAATTCGGCGCGGTTGACGGTAAAGCTGACGTCGTTGAGCGCGCGGGTCACGTTGCCCAGCGCTCCATATACCTTTTCGAGATGCGCGACCTCCAGTACCGGGGTCGCCATGTGCGTGGTTTGCATACCGAGTCCTTTCTTGCAATTAGTCTACGGCATCTATAGTCGCAAGAAGACGAGTCGGCTACCATCGATATGGCTTACGCTTGCCTTACCGTTGTGTAAGGTACG
>JAXIZX010000404.1:0-3643 GCA_036303765.1 Collinsella sp.
GCGCACGCACATAGCATGGAAGGTGCACACCCACATGCCGCGGGTACCGCTGGGGATGAGTGCCGCCAGACGCTCGCGCATCTCGGCCGCGGCCTTGTTGGTAAACGTGATGGCAAGGATCTGCCAGGGCTTAACGCCCAAGTCGCCGAGCATATGTGCGATGCGGAAGGTCAAGACGCGGGTCTTGCCCGAGCCGGCGCCGGCAAGGACCAGCAACGGACCCTCGGTGGTCAGGACCGCCTCGCGCTGGGCGGGATTAAGGCTGTCGATGTCGACGAGCGGCTTGGCGGGTTTGGGTGCCGGCGCGGGAGCGTCGTAGATGTCGAGCGGGACAAGCTCGGGCTCCGGCGCAGCGGGGGCGGTGTATGCATCGAGCGGCACGGGTTCCGGCGTGGGCGGCACGGGTACCGCGGCGTTCTTTTCCCAGGGCAAGGGCTGGGTCATGGGCGACTCCTCATCTGACGGACGGCGCGCCTGCGGGCAGCGCCATAGTTTGAGCCGTACCAGTATACCGAGCCGCGCGGACACCGACGGAAATCACACCACGACTCCGTCCGCCACCATCGGGCCCGCCCCAGCGGATTTGGCGCAATGGGGTCAGGTTAGTCTGCACCAAGCTGGTGCAAAGTAACCTGACCCCATTGCGCCAATCACAGAGCCACCGATGTCACGGTAGCAGCAGCGAGCGGCGGCCAAGTTACAGGCCGAGCATGGGCTCCAAGACGAAGAAGTACGCAAGCACCACGATGCCCAGAATGATGCGGTAGACGCCGAAGCACTTGAAGTCGTGACGGCGGACGAAACCCATGAGCCACTTGATAGCGATGAGCGAAACCACAAAGGCCACAACGCAGCCCACGCCCAAGATGGCGACCTCGTTGGCACCGAACGTACCGCCCTTGATGAAATACTTGACCAGCTTGAGCGCACTCGCGCC
The DNA here is from genome assembly GCA_036303765.1 of Collinsella sp. Lineage (GTDB taxonomy): Bacteria > Actinomycetota > Coriobacteriia > Coriobacteriales > Coriobacteriaceae > Collinsella. The sequence continues at coordinate 938 of JAXIZX010000404.1, forward strand.
AAACATGACGGGGATGGCCAGGAAGAACGTAAACTTGGACGCCACCGAACGCGTGCAGCCCAAAAGCAGGCCGCCGATGATGGTGGAACCGGAGCGCGACGTGCCCGGAATCAGCGAGAGCACCTGGAAGCATCCGATGCCCAGTGCGGTCTTCCAACTCAGGTCCTCGAGCGTGGTGATGGAACCAAAGTCCAGATCCTCGTCATCGTCCTCATCCTCAGCGGTAGCCGCGGCGGGCGCCGCAAAGTGCGCACCGGCGGGACGTCCACCCGACACCACAGCACGCGAACCAAACGAACCGGCAACGGCCATTTCCTCGCGCTTGCTCGCGCGCCAGTTCTCGATCACGATAAACAGCACGCCGTACACAATGAGCGCCAGCGCCACGACGGGAGCATTGTAGAAATGCTCCTCCATCCAGTCGTTGAGCGGCAGACCGATCGCCGCCGCAGGAATGCAGCCGAGCACAATCTTGCCCCACAGCACCCAGGTGTCGCGACGGCCCTCCTTGCCCTTGCTGGGCGAGAACGGATTGAGCTCATGGAAGAACAGCACACAGACGGCCAGAATGGCGCCGAGCTGAATCACGACCAGGAACATATTCCAGAACGTCTCGCTCACGTTCATCTTGACGAACTCGTCCACCAAGATCATGTGACCGGTCGACGAAACAGGCAGCCATTCGGTGATGCCCTCGACCAGGCCCATGAAGGCAGATTTTAGAAGCTCGATAATATCCAAAGGGACCCCCTCGTTAGACACCCGCCGATATTGTTCTGCGGACGGTGCGGGCGATGTCCCATTATCAACCGTTAGCGGCGCGCCTGCGCCTACCCTTACCAAAAAACTCGCCCGTTCACAGAATTGCGAGCGGTCAAACCCAAATCCTTGGGTATAACTGCAACAAGATAAAGTGTCCGGCGGCCAACGCGCCCGCGCCCGCCCGATGCACGAGCCCCGCGCCCGTGCGATAGACCAAGGAGGAAACCATGAACGAGGGCTACACCAAGGTATTTGTTTCACTCGACGGTACTGAGCAGCAGGATTTTGTGCTCGCACGCGCCATTAAGGTCGCCGCGAACAACGGCGCCAAGCTAATCATCGGCCACGTTATCGATTCCACGGCGCTCGAGAGCGCCGGTTCCTATCCGGTCGACCTGGTCAACGGCCTAGAGGAGGCATTTAAGAACTCCATTGCCAAGCAGCTCGAAGAGGCCAAGGCCAATCCCGATATTCCCGAGGTCGAGGTCATGATTCGCGCCGGCCGTATTCGCGAGACGCTCAAGGACGAGATGCTCGACGTGGTCAAGCCCGACCTGGTGCTCTGTGGCGCACGCGGCCTGTCCTCGATCAAGTATGCACTCCTGGGTTCGATTTCGACGTTCCTGCTGCGCAATACGGACTGCGACATCTTGGTCGTGAAATAGCAAACGTACGCCTAACGCATCGCGGAGCGCAAGCCCGCGTGCCCAAGTCTTCCAAGAGCGGGGCCACAATTACGGTGGCCCCGCTTTGCTTTAGACTGAGAATTGCTCCAGAACCCTCATTCTCTCAACGGAGTCCGTCTGAATTTTCAGAGCGACCCTACCCAAATCTCCGGTTGCAGAGGCAAGTTCTGCAAGCTGGGCAGACACCCCTTCAGCCACTTCCGCCGCGATGTTCTTAATCATCTTGAGTGGTAGATGCAAATCTTGAGACATGAATTCGAAATCTTCAGGAGTCACCCCATCGATCACCCGGTGATCCCCAATATCAATCCCAAGATTATGGTCGTATCCCATTATCGTCGTGCAGACAATATCGTATGCAGGGGCCAACCTCTTTTCCCGCCAACTCGGACTATAGAGAAACGAATGGTTCTTGAGATGCGAGTCGCAATTCCCCAACGCATAATCGACCATTACCTGACGAGCGAACATTTGAGTATCAGCAATTACGTTAGACGATTGCTCTCTTATCAATCGGCCGCAAAGAACCATATAGCAGCTATCGGGACGTGTCTCGTATTTCATATACGAAGGCCAGCCAACCGCTTGGCAAAAATCCTCCTGATGCAGCCTCAGAGGCACATCGAATCCGCTCATCGACGGCGGCTCATTGCTCCAGATTCTGTCATAACGCTCGGAAAAGAACGCACCAGGAATCGTATCCGAAGCTTCTGAACGGGCAATTTCAAGCCCAGCAGCAGACGCTGCCGTCATGCAAATTAATTCGTTGAACGGCAAATCCGGATGTTTAGTTGAAGCAATCTTGACTATGTGAGTCGAGGGGGCAGAGCCGAGCGGCAGCATCCAATCCCCCGACCCGGCCTTTTTCGCATCTTTACCGCGCGGTAAAAACCAACCGGTTTTAGACTGAGCGCCCGCCAACGACAGCCTCGAATCCTGCATATCATTTGCAATCTCAAACACTTCCGCCTTAGAAAGTGCCTCAAAATCCTCGTCTTGCAGAGGACGATAGCCCGGATCGTAGCTCGATTTCTCATCGCCGAGAAACCTCAAGGCACCAACGCACTCATCGCCCAAACGCTCGAGCATCGATAAATAGTCTGACTGGGGGATTTGAAAAGGCTCTGTTAGACCAGGATTGACATACATGTGTCCCCACGGTGCCATATCGTTGACCCCATAGACCGCGATGATGGGGGCAGCATGAACGCCGAAGACCTGGTCCTCAACTTCAAGAAGGGCATGGCGAACCTCAGCA
>JAXIZX010000405.1:0-4473 GCA_036303765.1 Collinsella sp.
CACGGCCCCAGCAAAAAGCCACTGTTGGCAAATCGTCCGTGATTGAGCATGGCGCATACTGTCGACTCCCATGCCCAACCGCAAAACCCGTAAAAGGCAAACGAGAGGACCAGCGCCGAGAGCGGACAAGCGGCAAGCGTCGCGCCGTCAAATGCCATGTCGATCGCGGTTCCCACCGTCTACCCACTCCTCTTTTCGTTTGATTCTTTGCTCGAGCCGTCACTCGAGCCCTCGTTCAAATCGTTCGCGCCGCCTTTGCGCGGCAGACGGACGGCAATCGTCTCGCGCAGCGCGCACCATTTATCCGCCAGGCACACAATCCATGCCTCACGACACGTCGGCGGCACCGGTACCAGCGGAAACATATGCCGTACGATAATATTCCGCTCGCGCGGCGTCAGCTCAAAATCTTCCTCCGCACGCGCCAAGGCAAAAAACGGGTGGCGAAAGCCATGCAGCCGATGGCTTGGGTCGGGATCGTGCCAGTCATAGAGAAAGTAATCGTGCAGCAGGGCCCCGCGCAGCAGCGATAAGCGGTCGACGGAGATACCGACGCGGCCCAGGCGCTCGGCAAAGAACAGACTTGCCCGCGCCACCGAGGTCACATGTGCATAAACCGTCACATCGCCATGTTGGATAAACTCATGCATCAGGTCCAAGCGGCCCGCCTGGGCAAGCTGACGGGCGGCATCGTCGACCTCGCGCGCGATTTTCTCGGCACGAACGGTATCGGACATGCGTCCTCCTTCCGGCGGCGCTCGGCGGCAAGCCGCGGCCTGCACGCAATGAATAAAATCATCATCGAATCTACCAGTATGGCATCGGACAAAACGTTTTGCCCCACCAGTTGGCGAATTACCGCGCCGCCGTCACATATCAAACGCCAAAATGTGCGAGACTGTCTTGTGCAATTGTGCCGGCCGAGGGAGTGCCGGCGCACGATTCGCATGGAGTAACCCACAACGATGCTGCTTACGCAAACGACAACGCCCGAGGACGTCAAGGCTCTCGATCGCGCCGAGCTTCCGCTGCTCTGCGGCGAGATCCGCCACGCCATCCTCGAAAGCTCCGCCGCCGTCGGCGGGCACGTTGCCCCCAACCTGGGCGTCGTTGAGCTTACGGTCGCGCTCCATCGCGTGTTTAACTCCCCAACCGACAAAATTGTCTTTGACGTGTCACACCAGACCTATGCCCACAAGGCGCTGACTGGGCGCGCGTACACTTATATCGATCCAGCACGCTATGGCGAGGCTTCCGGCTTTGCCAATCCCGACGAGTCCGAGCACGACCTGTTCGCCATGGGCCATACCTCCACGTCGGTGAGCCTAGGCTGCGGCCTTGCCCACGCGCGCGACCTGGCGGGTGGCGCGTACAACGTCATCACCATTATTGGCGACGGCTCGCTTTCTGGCGGTCTGGCGTTTGAGGGCTTCAACAATGCCGCCGAGCTCGACAGCAACCTGATCATCATCGTCAACGATAACGACCAGTCCATCGCCGAAAACCACGGTGGCCTGTATCGCAATTTGGCCGAGCTGCGCGCCAGCAACGGTACCTGTGAGCGCAACGTTTTCCGCGCGATGGGGCTCGACTACCGCTATCTGGACGCCGGTAACGATGTGTTGACCCTCGTCGACGCGCTGCAGGAGCTGCGCGACATCGACCACCCCATCGTGTTGCACGTCTCGACCGCCAAGGGCAAGGGCTTTGAGCCGGCCCAGAACGACCCCGAGCGCTGGCACCACGTGGGTCCGTTTGACATGGCAACTGGCCGCAAGCTCTGCCCGGGCCATCCGAGCGAGCCCGCACCGCGCACCTATGCCGATATCACGGGCGAGGCGCTCAGCGCCGCCATCGAGCGCGATCCGCAGGTCGTGGGCATCACGGCCGCCACGCCCTACATCATGGGTTTTACGCCCGAGCTTCGCGCTGCCGCCGGCAAGCAGTTTGTCGACGTGGGCATTGCCGAGGAGCACGCTGCGACCTTTGCCACCGCGCTTGCACGCTCGGGCGCCAAGCCAGTCTTTGGTGTGTACGGCACGTTTTTGCAGCGCGCCTACGACGAACTGTGGCACGACCTGTGCCTCAACGACGCCCCGGCAACCATTTTGGTGTTTGGCGCCTCGATCTTTGGCACCACATCCGAGACGCACCTCTCGTTCTTCGATATTTCCATGCTGGGCGCTCTTCCCAACATGCGCTACCTAGCGCCGGTCTGCATGGAGGAATATCTGTCCATGCTGAGCTGGTCGCTCGACCACCGCGAGCATCCCGTAGCGATCCGTGTACCGGGCATTGGCCTGGTAAGCCGCCCCGATCTGGCGCCTGCCGAGGACACCGACTACAGCGCCGTTCGCTACAACGTGGTGCGCCAGGGTCGCGACGTAGCAGTGCTCGCACTTGGCGACTTCTTTGAGCTGGGCGAGCGCGTGGCAAATCGCTTGGCTGCCGAGTACGGTATCGAGGCAACACTCGTCAACCCGCGCTTTGCAACCGAGCTTGACCGCGAGTTCCTCGACAGCCTTGCCGCCGAGCATCGCGTCGTCGTCACCCTCGAGGACGGCATCTTGGACGGCGGCTGGGGCGAGCGCGTGGCATGTTATCTGGCATGCACGCCGTTGCGCACGCGCACCTTCGGCATCGCCAAGGGCTTCCCCGACCGCTACGACCCAAACCAACTGCTCGCGCAGAACGGCATGACGGTCGAGAACATGGCCGCCGAAGCGGTACGTCTGCTGAACGAGTAGAAAAACCTCCGCAAAGGAAAGCATCCCTGCGGAGGTTTTTGTTTTCACGACGCGATTATCTCAATCTGTAACATCTAGGGCCCGAATTCCCGTCTAACTGTTACAGATCTAGATAAGACGTCTTAGTCCCAGACCTTTGTCTCAATCTGTAACAGTTAGAGACCTTTTGTCCGTCCAGATGTTACAGATTGAGACAATCGAATTCCCCTGAAGAGAAAATCTCGATCTGTAACAGTTACTCGGCAAAAATGGCTGCAGATGTTACAGATCGAGACAAAACAGCAAGGCATGCCGCTGCATCGGTCAGAACCACCACAAAGGTGCCTGTCCCTTTTTGGTAGGTACAATAACCCATAAAGTAAGTATGTTTCTGAGTTATTTCGTGTTGACCCATTTGAGCCGGATAGGGTATAACTCTACTCAACCGCTAGGGATTTTATTGAGAAAGGTGTTCTACCATGAGCAAGAACCTCTCCCAGCAGGTCGTTCTCGACCGCCGCGGCTTCGTTGCCGCCACCTTCGCAACCGTCGCCGGCCTTGGTCTTGCCGGCTGCTCCGACACCAGCGCCGAGGCCGACAAGGGTTCCGCCGCCGGTTCCTCCAAGAGCCCCGAGGATACCGAGGCTTCCACCACGCTCGATGCCAAGGCATTCGACAAGCTCGTCAACGACGGCCCCAAGGCCGATGACGACGCCATCGCCGCCAGCACCTGGGCGACGGCCGTCAAGGACGCCGGCGTCTTTAAGATCGGTGGCGTTCAGACCTCCACGCTCTTCTCCCTCCTCAACGAGAAAGACGGTCAGACCCGCGGCTTCGACGCCGGTATCGCACAGCTCCTGTCCAACTACATTCTGGGCGAGAACAAGGTCGAGATCACCCAGGTGACCTCGGACACGCGCGAGTCTGTCCTGCAGAACGGCCAGGTCGACGCTGTCTTTGCCACCTACACCATTACCGACGAGCGCAAGAAGCTCGTCTCCTTCGCCGGCCCCTACTACTACACCCAGCAGGCCATCCTGGTGCTCGCCGATAACGACGACATCAAGAGCGTCGACGACCTGGCCGACAAGAACGTCGCCGTCCAGTCCGGCTCCAACGGCCCTGCCATCCTGGAGGAGTTCGCCCCCAAGGCCAGCCAGCAGGAGTTCAAGACCGACGAGGAGGCCCGCCAGGCACTCCAGCAGGGTCGTGTTGACGCCTACGTCATCGACAACAACATGCAGCAGAGCGCCCTGGTCCGCGAGCCCGGCAAGTACAAGATTGCCGGCAAGCCCTTCGGCAGCAAGGAGCCCTATGGCATCGGTCTGCCGCTCGATTCCGACGGCGTCGCCTTCGTTAACGACTTCCTTAAGAAGATCGAGGACGACGGCACCTGGACCGAGCTGTGGCAGATCTGCATCGGCGACCGTACGGGCGACACCAATGTTCCCGAGCTGCCCGAGATCGGCGCCTAGGCAGCGAGCCTGGTAACGGCCGCTGCGAAACCATACGGAAACGCATGATGCGCTTTATTGCGGTAAACTGTTTCCTCACTGAGTTGTCGGGGCTTCCGTACACACGGGAGCCCCTTTCCTTATCGGCGGGAGGTCCGCATGAGTCTCTCCGAGCTCTGGTCGCTCTATGGCCAGAACTATATCGACGCGCTGCTAGCAACCTGGGGCATGACGCTTGAGTCGTTTGCCATCGCCATGGTGCTGGCCGTCGCCGTCACCGTGATGCGCGTGTC